>DMCG01000111.1 GCA_003445855.1 Spartobacteria bacterium
GGGGGAACAGCGGCAGCTACAACTAAAACGCCTCCTCCGGCTCGGTCACGTTTCGCGCGCGGTCCTCAAAGCGGGTGAATTCTTTCAGGAACGTGAGGGAAATTTCGCCGACCGGACCGTTGCGCTGTTTCGCGATGATCAATTCGGCCTCGCCGGCCTTCTCCGCCCGCGCCTCTTCGTCTTCCTCGTAAATTTCCGGCCTAACGAGCAAACCGACGAGATCGGCATCCTGCTCGATCGAACCAGACTCACGCAGATCGCTCAACCGCGGTTTGCCGCCCGAACGTGCCTCCGGTTGGCGATTCAACTGCGCGACCACGATCACGGGAATCTTCAATTCTTTCGCGAGTCCTTTGAGGCCGGCGGAAATTTCCGAAATCTCCAGCTGCCGGTTGTCCTGCGCGCGCCGAGATGTCGATCTTAGTAACTGCAAATAATCGACAACGATCAGTTTCACGTCCTGCTGCGCCTTTAGCCGGCGCGCTTTCGCGCGCAATTCGAGAATGGTTAGACTCGCGCTATCATCGATGAAAATTTTTGCTTCGGCCAATTTCGAAGCCGCGGCCGTGAGGCTCGGAAAATCGCGCTCACCCAAAAACCCATCACGCACTTTTTGCAAATTCACGCGCGCACGCGAGCAGAGCAGCCGTTGGACAAGCTGCTGGCTGCTCATTTCGAGGCTAAAAACGCCTACTGGAAGTTTTTCCTGGACCGCGACGTGTTCGGCAATGTTCATGGCGAGCGCCGTTTTGCCCATGCTCGGCCGCGCCGCGATCACGATCATCTCGGCGGGGTGCAGCCCACTGGTCATGCGGTCAAACTCGACGAAGCCGGTTGAAATGCCGGTGATGCCGCCTTTGCGCTCGTAAAGTTTCTCGATCGACTCGATCGCTTCCATCACCTGGTCTTTCATCGAGAGCATCTGGCCTTTGAAGCGGTCTTCACCGACGGCGAAGATTTTCTGCTCCACTTCATCGAGAAGATTGCCCACTTCGTCCTGTTCCTCGTAGGCGCGGCGCACGCTCTCGGTGGAAGCGGTGATGATCTGGCGCAGAATGTATTTGTCGCGAACGATCTCGAGGTAATAGCCGACGTTGGCCGCCGTTGGGACAAAGGTAAACAAGCTGGTGACAAATGCGGCGCCGCCTACGCCTTCGAGCAAATTCCGGTCGCGAAGCACTTGCGTAAAGGTGATCAGATCGATGGCCTGGCCCGCGTTCCAAAGATCGACAAGCACGTTGTAGATGGTCTGGTGCGCCGGAACGTAAAAATATTCCTCGTTAATCTTTTCCACGCACTCCGCGATCGTTTCGCGCGGCGAGATGAGCATCGAACCGAGAACGCCTTGCTCCGCTTCCACGCTGTGCGGCGGCGCGCGGTGAATATCCTGCGAAGAAGCTGGGGAAGACGTGGGAAAAACTCTTCCGCCAGTTTGGGCTGCCGAGCCTCGGTCAGCGCCGTTTCCAGCTGTCTTACGAGGCTTCTCAGGCTGGGCGCCTTGAGAAGTCGGCATTTATTTTGTTTCTTTCTTTCTTTGGAAAAACGAACGGTGTTTTTTCTCGGATTGTTCGGCGGCGCCTTGTTCAGTCTTTGGCTCCTCCGTCGATTTCACCTCGAATTTAAATTGCGCAGACACGTCGTGGTGCAACTTAATTGTGACTTCGTGTTCGCCCGTGTCTTTGATCGGCCGCTCCAGCACGATTTTGTGGCGGTCGATCTCCTGGCCAAGTTCGTTCTTGAGCCGAGTGACGATGTCTTGCGCGGTGACCGATCCGAACGCCTTGCCCGTCTCGCCGGTAGCCAGGGTGAAGGTCACTCGCAACTTGCCAATTCGACGGGTGAGCTCCTCCGCTTCATTCAACTCGCGCGCTTCACGTTCGGCCCGCTTCTTTTTCAAATTATCCAGCTCGCGCAAACTTGCCGGCGTCACTTCGTAGGCTTTGCCGGAGGGCAGGAGATAATTTCGTGCGTAACCGCGGCGCACCTTCACCACGTCGGCTTCGGCGCCAAGCCCGGGCACATTCTCGGTTAAAATAATCTCAGTCGAAGACATGATTTAATTTTTTTCCGCGCGAAAAATTTTCGGCAAGAGGAAGCGCGGAGCCGAGTATAGGAGTGACGAGAAAACTGTCAACGCCACAAAAATTAAATCATCCCGAGCTTCATCCGCCCGGCTTCGCTGATCATGTTCTGGCTCCACGGCGGATCCCAGACCAGTTGCACGTCGGCTTCATCGACTCCATCGATCGAAAGAATTTTGCTTTGCGCATCATGCGCGATGGCCGGGCCCATCCCGCAGCCGGGCGCGGTCAGCGTCATTTTCACTTCCACTTTCGTGCCGCCCTCATTTTTTTTTATTAATCGGCAATCGTAAACCAGGCCAAGATCGACAATGTTAACCGGAATCTCCGGATCGAAGCATTGACGAAGTTGATTCCAAACATCTTCTTCGGAAACTGCGCCGTTGCTGGCGACCGCAGCCTTCGGTTCGGTTTTCGCCGACGGTTTTTCCAGGCCAAGTGCATCTAAATCTTTTTCGTTGATACGCGCCAGGCCCTGTGGCGTCGCGATCGTGTAACTTCCGCCGAGCGCTTGCGTGATCACGCCTTGCGTTCCGGCCTCGAGCGTAAGCTTTTGCCCGCTGGGAATCTGGATCGCCTCACACTCGCGGCTCAAAGTAAATTCAGTGTTCTCGTGCATAATCTCAATCAAACTAAGCGCCGTGTCGGCAACTGCAAGCTCCTAGCGTACCTCGGCGTCGCAAACGTTGTAGCGGCGCTCGCCGAAACTTTGTAGGGCGGCGATCCTCGCCGCCGTGACTTGGCGGCCAAAAATGGCCGCCCTACAATTTCTTCGGATCCTCCAGCAACTCGATCACGCGTTTGAGCAAACGCCCCGCCCCGCCGCCATCGATGCTGCGGTGATCGAAGCTCAACGTAATCTGCGCTTCGGTTTTCGGAACGAATTCCTTTTTCGCTTCATCCCACGAAGGAACTTTTTTTCCCGCCCCGAGTCCGAGAAGCAAAGTTTGATCGGGCAGTGGAATCGGCGTGCCCCATTCGACTCCGAATGTTCCGAAATTTGAAACCGTGGCGAGGCCGCCGGCTTGCATGTCCGGAGAAATGCGACGCTTGCGCGCAAGATCGACCAGCTCCTGATACTTCGCCGTGAGATCGGCAAGTGAAGTTTTATCCGCCGCGCGAACGATCGGCACCATTATTCCATCCTGTGCTTCGACCGCGACGCCGATGTCGATGGAACTGGACTCCACCACGCGGTTGCCAATCAACTTTGCTGCCGCGCCTGGATTTTCCGCAAGCGCGAGCGCGAGTGCGCGGGTCGCGTAAAGCGCCGGGCCGGGCTTCGGCTCGCGTGATTGTCGATCTTGCAACACCGGTTCGAGATTAACTGACGAACCAATCGTCGAAAGCGGCCGCGTCCAGCTGCGTCGCATCGCGTCCGCCACTCCGGCGCGAATCGCGGAAGCTTCCTCGGCCGGTTGATTGTCGATCTTGTGCAGAAAATTTTCCAGGTCCTTGATCGTGACGCGATTGCCGGCGCCGGTTCCGAAAATTCCCGCGAGATCGGCATTGGTTAACCGCAATTCCGCCATGCGTGCACGAACTCTCGGCGAGAGGAAGCTCGCGCCGAGCGGCACGACCGGGACCGGCAAGCCGCCATCGCGCGATTTCATTTGCGCGCCGTCACGCGCAGTAATGGGCTTGGCGCTTTCTTCCTCACGGCCTGGAATTTCTTTTGCCAGCTCTTGTTGCGGCGGTTCGGGAGCTGTTTTCTTAAACTTGGCGGCGTCTTCTTCGCTGGCTTCGACGTAACCGAGCACCGCGCCGACGGGATAAGTTTCTTTCACTTGCGCGGTGATCTTGTCGATCTTGCCTTTGCACGGCGTGGTCACACCCATGACCGCCTTGTTCGTCTCGACCTCGATGATTTCCTGATCGGCCGCGATTTCATCGCCCGGCTTCACTTTTACATCGACAACGGTCGCTTCGGCGATCGATTCGCCCAGCTGCGGCATGATGATCGGAACTTGCGGCATAAAATTATTCTCGAAGAAGATTTCTCGCCTTGGCGGCAATCGATTTCGCATTTGGTCGATGGACGCTCCAAAGATTCGGGTGATAGGGAATCGGCGTGTCCTTCGCGTTGACGCGCTGCGGCGGCGCATCGAGCAAATGAAAACCTTCGCTTGTGACGCGCGCGATCACTTCCGCGGTTGCGCCGCCCCATGGAAATGATTCGCCGACGCAAAGCAAACGTCCGGTCCGTGCGACCGAAGCGAGCACGGTGTCGGTGTCGAGCGGTTTGACTGTGCGAAGATCGACAACTTCGATTTCGAAACCATCGCTCGCCAATTCTTCCGCCACTGCCAGCGCCTCCTGGACCATTGCGCTGTAAGTTACGATTGTCAGATCGCGACCTTCGCGCGCAATCCGCGCTTTTCCAGCAGGCAAACCCTCGGTCGGAAGTTTGTCGGCCTTGAGGTGGTAATAAAGATACTTGTGTTCGCAATAAACGACCGGGTCGTCGATCGCCACCGCCTCGATCAACATCGTGTAAGCGTCTTCCACCGTGGCCGGCGTCATCACGATCAGCCCGGGGTAGTGCGCATAAATCGATTCCATGCTCTGGCTGTGAAACGGGCCGCTCCCTTTCGTCCCGCCGGAAGGAAGACGGATCGTGATTGGCACTGGAACATTCGTGCGCCAATAATGCGTGCCGGCATTGTTGAGAATTTGATTCAGTGCCGTGCTCGAAAAATCGGCAAACTGCATCTCGACAATCGGCCGCATTCCGTGCAGCGCCGCGCCGATCGCCGTGCCGACCATCGCGTCTTCGCTGATCGGCGTGTTCAACACGCGGCCGGGAAATTCTTTCGCCAATCCCTTGGTCGCTTTGAATGCGCCGCCGAAAGTTCCTCCGACGTCCTGCCCGTAAATGAAAACGCGTTCGTCATCGCGCAACAGTTTCGCCTGCGCTTCACGGATCGCTTCGAGATAGGTGATGCTCATTCGGCTGGATCAACAAGTTCGCGGGTCGAGATCGCGCACCAATCTTCTTCATTCGCAACCGGCGCTGCCTCTTTTTGCGCGGTCGTAATCGCTTTCTCGACTTCCGCCGCCGCTTCGTCTCGCCACGCTTGCAGCGTTTCCGCACCGGCCAGGCTAAGATCGACAATCAACTTTTCCGTGCGCTTCAAACAATCCTGCGCGAACGGTTGGCGCTTGATTTCATCCGTGACGTAACTTGCATCGTCATGCTCGCCGTGACCGGACAAGCGCAAGATTGAAGCAACAACCAACTGCGGCGGACGACCTGCTCGCGCTCGTTTTACCGCGCTGTCAATCACATCGAGGCACTTCGCGAGATCAGTGCCATCGATACTGTAGCCTTCGAAACCGTAACCCTTCGCGCGATCCACCAGATCGGCGCAGGCGAACTCGCGATCGTTCGGCGTGGAATACGCGTAATGATTGTTCGTCGCAACAACGACAAGCGGCACTTGCTCGACCGCAGCGATGTTCAATCCTTCATGCGCCGAGCCCGCCTGCAT
>DMCG01000196.1:0-7554 GCA_003445855.1 Spartobacteria bacterium
GCCGTCCATCTCGATCACGGCGACGAGGAAACCTGCTACGACTGCATCGCCTCCGGCTTTTACAGCTCGGTCATGATCGATGCCAGTCATGAGTCTTTCGAGCAAAACGCCGCCATTACCAAGCGTGTTGTCGATCGAGCGCATGCGAAAGGAATCAGCGTTGAGGCCGAGCTCGGCATGCTCGGAGGCGTCGAGGAAGATATCAAAGTCGACGAAGGAAACGCTTGCCTGACCAATCCGGAGGAGGCTGTTGAGTTCATCAAACAAACCAAATGCGATTCGCTCGCGGCCGCGATCGGCACCAGTCACGGCGCTTACAAGTTCAAAGGGCAGCAATCGTTGCACTTCGAAGTGATCGAAGGAATTCGCGACAACGTTAAAAAAGCCGGCTTACCGCCCACGCCGATTGTCATGCACGGTTCATCGAGCGTACCGAAATCCGAAGTCGAACGGATCAACGCCGCCGGCGGTAAGCTCGATCCCTCGGCGCGTGGCGTGAATGAGGAAGAATATTTGCCCGCCGCCAAACTCGGCGTCACCAAGGTCAACATCGACACTGATGGGCGCCTTGTCTGGACTCGCGTGCATCGCGAGTTCTTTCGCGATCATCCCGAACAATTCGATTTTCGTCCGCCCGGCAAAATTTTTGTCGAGGAGTACGCGAACTTCATCGCGCATAAAAACGAAAAGCTCGGATCGGCCGGGAAGCTCGACGAAGTGCGCGCGAGCCTGTAGCGGCGGTCTATGACCGCCGAACCACGACAGCTTAACCACTGGCGGCTCTCATAGAGCGCCACTACAGAAAACAGTGACCTTCACTCTTCAGGAACTCGCAACGATGTGCGACGGCAAGTTGCTCGGTGATCCGGCACAGCAAATCACCGGCGCTGCATCGTTGGTCGAGGCCACCGACGGCGAAGTTTCCTTTTTCAATAACCCAAAATACGCGGCGCAGTTGCGCAGGACGCGCGCTTCCGCGGTTTTTGTGCCGTCGGATTTTTCCGAACAGATTGCCGCTGCTCAAATTCGCGTTTCAAATCCGGCAAAAGCATTCGAACAAGTGGTGTTGAAACTCGCGCCGAAGCCGATCGAATTCGCGCCCGGAATTCATCCAAGCGCGATTGTCGATCCAAGCGTCAGGCTGGGAACCCGCGTTTCGATTCAACCACACGCGGTCGTTGAAACCGGCGCAACCATCGGCGACTTCACGGTAATCGGCGCCGGAAGTTACATCGGTCACGAAACTATCGTGGGCGCGAATTGCATCATCTACCCTCACGTTACCATCCGCGAGCGCACTCGCATCGGCGCGCGCGTGGTCATTCACAGCGGCGCCATCATTGGCGCAGACGGTTTTGGTTTTGAACCAGCGGAGGGGCGTTATGAAAAAGTGCCGCAAGTCGGCCTCGTTCAAATCGATGACGACGTTGAAATCGGCGCCAACACGACGATCGATCGCGCCCGTTTTGGCCGAACCTGGATCCAGGAGGGAGCAAAGATCGACAATCTCGTGCAAGTGGCGCACAACGTCGTCATCGGAAAACATACCGTTATCGCGGCACAAACTGGAATTGCCGGAAGTGTTCGCATCGGCCAGCGGGTCCTGATTGGAGGCCAGGCTGGCATCATCGGACACATCGAGATTGGCGATAACACCGCCATCGGTGCACAGAGCGGCATCTCCAAAAACATCAGCGGCGGGGCTTGGTGGGCATCGCCGGCCGTGCCGCTTGCGGAAGCAAAACAACAGATAGCTTGGGTGCGCCGGCTGGGTAAACTTTTCGCGCGCGTCAAAGAAATCGAGAAGAAGCTCGGATTAAGCTAAACGCGGTAATCGGGCTCAGTCCTCACGAATAATCTACGGAAAATCCGTCCTCGACCGATTTCCGAGGAATTTATGATCGCAGGGTGAGTGGCGCGAGAGGTTGGCAAGCTTAGTGCTTATAGTAAATATGGCAATTATATACGCCATGACGCTTTTAAACCGCGATTCCTTCCAGTTTCTCATCATCGATGATGACCCCGCCATCACCCGATTCCTCGTTACTTACCTGCGGCAAAAAGGCCATTCCTGCCAGGCGCTGACCGAGGGATTCCAAACAGCCACCTGGCTCGCCCACAATGACTGCGAAGTTGTGATTGTCGATCTTAGGATGCCAAAAGTGGATGGAATTTCGCTCATCTCCTTCATCCGCGAAATTAATCCGAAAATTCCCATCGTTGTCTTCACAGGAGTCGGTTATGACGAAGAAAAAATGCACGCAGCTTTGAGGGCCGGCGCAAACGGCTACGTAAGCAAGAATCTGCCGATCGAACAACTCTACTGCGTACTTTCGCGCGTGCTGGCGACCTCCCAACAACGTTCCAGTCGCGAAACCCTGGACCGGCCGCAAGCGGCTCTCGTTGATGCTGCTTGAATCACTTACTGCGTGACGATCGCCAAACGCGGGGGCGGCCTTCTTGGATTAACGCCTGCAACGTTTCCGGGGAAATGCATTCAGCACCGCAAGCGCTCGCCGTCTCTTGTTCCATAAAATCGGAGGTGGCTACGATCAGATCAAACCGTGCCGCGTATTTGCTCGCGAGCCGCTCGACGATCGCATCGGCTGTTTGTCCGCGGCGTGAATAAAAGATTTGCACATCAGCGGGGTCTGATTGGGCAGTGACGGCGGGACCTTTCCCATCAAAAACGATAACCACCCGCACGCCGCTCCAATCCTGATAGTCACGCAGCTGCTTGATTAACGCTTCACGCGCCAGCGACGGGCGACGCTCCTGGAGTTTGCGCAAATCGGACCACGCAAAAATAATACTGTGACCGTCGACAATTAAATAACGTGCTCGTTGCCGCATCACTAAAGTTCGTCGTCCCAAATATGGACCTTAGCATTGCATTCGCGAGAATGCGTCACCTTGGCCTATTCTGTGGCGAGGGAGTGCTTCTTTGCCTTAGGTCTCGATGCTTCTCGGAGCGTTAATTTGATGGAAGCTCGCCTGCGCCGGAGGTAGGCTTTTCGCCGTTTGCGTTTGGCTCGTACTCGATGCTGCTGCCCCATTGAGCGCTTTCTATAGATTGAAACTCCGCGAGACGCAAAGCGAATTCCAGATTCCACAACGGTCGCGATCAACCTCGGGAATCAAATCAGGATTGCATTCTTGATTGGTACATGATTACGATTACAAGAACATTGTTCGACGTTGCTTCCAAAATCCATGACCTTCGACAACTCGCCCAAGACATTGCTCGGAATTTCCATGCTGATCCTGGTTTTCGCCTCTGGTTTCAGCATCCTTAACACTATCAGGGTAAAAGCGCTGCACGCGAATTTGGTAAGCACGGCCGCAGCACGCGACGCTGCTGAGCACCGCCGACCGATGCAAGAGCAGGAGCCAAGGACTGGGAAAGCGAACGCGAGTCCAATGACTGCAACTGACGCGAATGCCGAAAGCAAGGCCGCCAAAGCCGAAGCGGATTTCGCGCAGGTATTAAAGGAAAAAGCCGATTTGCAAACCAAGTTACAGGGGAGCCAGGCGGAAATCGCATCGTTGCAAAACCCGGCAGAAGGACCTGGCCCCGAAGCTACGAGTGTGAATCCGGGTGCTCCATCGACAGCGGAATTACAGGCGCAACTCGATGATACTCGCCGTCAACTCGATAGCGCCGAACGCGAGAACACGTTTTTGTCCGAGAAACTTGGACCGACAAAGGAACGTCCTGCTCAAATGGCTCAACCGGAAAGAAAGCGGCGAGAAGCGGGAGCAGGGAAAACACGAGTTCGCGGCACCGTCCTCGCGGTCAACCAAGCTTACAATTTCGTAGTTTTAAATCTCGGCGGCCACCAGGGCATAGAACCGAATTCGGAAATGCTCGTTTTGCGGGAAGGAATTCTGATTGGGAAAATTCGTATTTCTTCGGTTGAACCTGCTACCGCCATTGGCGATATTATTACGAATAGCTTGGCGCGCGGCGTCCAAGTGCAACCTGGAGATACTGTCATTTATGCGGGCACTCATTCCTGATCTAAAGAGAAAAATCGCGACCGCTCTTTTGCTCGCGAGCGCCAGCGCTTTTGTTTCCTGTGTCGCGCAGAAAGAGCAGGTTCGCCTGGTGGACGATCCAGACGAACACCGTGAGTCTACCATCCCGTGGAACAAACAGGAAAAATGGGAGACGGAGAGTCAGTTCGCAGGCACGACCGATCGGCGCTGAGCGCGACACCGATCGAGCGAGAAAAGATCGACAATCGCACCAACCGGCCGGTGCTCAGATCCAAAAACCGGCTGGTATGGTTGCGTTTTTTGGCACGACTACGATGCCGTCGCGGATGAAGTAATTGTCCGCATCGAAATTCGCCGGTTTTCCTTCCGGCGTTATCACGGCCCCGTCGGCGATCCGGGCATTCTTGTCGATGATAGCGCGATCAATCACGCAGTTGCGGCCAATCCCGATGGGCGGTCGCCCCGAATCTCCATGTCGATCTTGTTCGAAGTAGTCCGCTCCCATCACGATGCTGTTGCGAATGGTCGCGCCGCTCTGAATAATGCTACGGATCCCAACGACGCAGCGTTCCAGATGCGCATCGGAAATGATGCAGCCCTCCGAAATAATCGCCTGCCGCAAAGCGGCGCCGTTGATTTTGCTGCCTGGCAAAAAGCGCGGATGCGTATAAATGGCCGCTTCCGAGTCGAAGAAACTGTATTCCGGCACGAGGTCCGTAAGATCGAGATTCGCTTCATAAAAAGCGCGGATCGTTCCGATGTCTTCCCAATAGCCTTTGAAAATGAACGCGCTCACATGTCGATCTTTGATCGAGTGCGGAATAATGTGTTTGCCAAAATCGACCAGATTATTTTCAAGGCATTTGACCAGGACGTCGCGATTGAAAACATAAATGCCCATCGAGGCTTGGAATAATTCTTCATCCTCGCTCGAACCGATCGCCCGCAGCAATTCAGGGCTGATTTTCATTTCGTGGAGCACAGCGTCGTCCGCCGGTTTTTCGACAAAACGAACAATGCGCCGATCCACACCGCTTTGCATGATGCCGAACTCGGAAACCTGATGCCGATGCACCGGTTTGGTCGCGAGTGTGATGTCGGCGCCGGATTGAATGTGCTGATGCAGGAGGGTGCGAAAATCCATGCGGTAGAGCTGATCGCCGCTCAGGATGAGGTAATAATCGAAAGGCCGCTCGAGGAAGTAGCGCATGTTCTGCCGCACGGCGTCGGCCGTGCCCTGGTACCATTGCGAGCCCTCCGGCGTTTGTTGCGCTGCGAGAATATCGATGAAGCTGCGCGAGAAATTGTCGAACTTGTAGCTTGCCTGAATATGTCGATGTAACGACATGCTGTTGAATTGCGTGAGCACGTAAATCGAGCGGAGTCCTGAGTTCAGGCAGTTGCTGATCGGAATGTCGACAATGCGATATTTTCCGCCGAGCGGAACCGCCGGTTTTGCCCGGTCTTTCGTCAATGGGAACAAACGCGTGCCGGCGCCGCCGCCCATGACGATGGCGAGCGTGCGCTGCGTCGTTCCGGGCGGCAGCGCGGGGGGAGACAACGATGGATGCGCTGCAGATGAATCGCGCTGCGGAGAGTTCTGCGTTGCCACATATTTAATAACTCAGGGTCTGCGCGTTCCGGCAACCTTTTTGCGGTAGCGGTGGCGCCCTTCCCAGGGTTAACCCACCTTAGGCGGGTTGCTACAGTGACGGGGAGACATTAGTTTCCCGTCCTCAATATGTGCGGAATTGTCGGCTACGTCGGGCGATCGGAGGCCGCGCCCATTTTGCTCGACGGCCTGCGCCGACTCGAATATCGCGGCTACGATTCGGCGGGAGTTGCAATTGTCGATGGTGATCGGGTTGAGACGCGCAAATGCGCCGGACGCATCGCCGCGCTCGCGAAATTGATGGCGGAAAAACCGGCATCGGGCTCGTTTGGCATCAGTCACACGCGCTGGGCGACACATGGAAAGGTGAACGACGAGAACGCGCACCCGCATTTAGACGCCAGCGGAAAAATCGCGCTCGTCCATAATGGCGTGATTGAAAATTATCGGACGCTCAAGGAGCAGTTGAATGGTGGCGGCGACAATGATTTCCGCTCGCAAACCGACACCGAAGTGCTTGCTCACCTCATCGGCAGCATTTATCAGCAGCTCGACGGAAAAGATTCCAAGGCGCGCCTGGTCAATGCCGTGCGCACGGCTTTGAAACAAGTCATCGGCACCTACGGCATCGCCGTTGTTCACGCGGACATCCCCAACTTTATCATTGGTGCGCGGCGCGGCAGCCCGCTCGTTCTCGGAGTTGGCAAAGACGAAAATTTTCTGGCCAGCGATGTGAGCGCGATCGTCGCTTACACACGCGACGCGGTTTACTTGAACGACTTCGACGTGGTCGCGGTCGAACGCGACAAGTTCGAGATCAGCTCGCTCGCTGGCGAGACCGGCGATCACCAAGTTAGCAAAGTCGACTTCACTGCGGAGGACATTAAGAAAGGCGATTATCCGCACTACATGCTCAAGGAAATCTTTGAGCAACCCGATTCCGTCCGAGACGCGATGCGCGGCCGCCTGAGTCTTGAGGAGTGCACTGCCAAGCTCGGTGGCCTTAACATGACGCCAGAACAATTGCGCGATGTCGGCCGCGTCGTTCTCACCGGTTGCGGCACCGCGCTGCACGCCGCCATGGTCGGGGAATATTTGATCGAGCAGCTCGCGAGCATTCCGACCGAAGTGGAGTACGCGAGTGAATTTCGCCATCGCAATACCCCGATGACGCCTGACACGCTCGTTTTTGCGGTCAGCCAGAGTGGCGAAACTGCCGATACGCTCGGCGCGCTGCGGGAAAGCCGGCGCAAAGGCCATCGCACGCTCGGTATTTGTAATAACGTGGCCAGCACGATCGCGCGCGAAAGCGACGGCGGCGTTTACATGCACGCCGGCCCGGAAATCGGCGTCGCTGCGACGAAATCATTCACATCACAACTCGTCATTCTCACTCTCATCGGCCTGCTTCTTGGCCGAATGAGAAATCTTTCCACTGCGGAAGGAACACGCATTATTAAAGAACTCGAAACGTTGCCGGAGCAAATCGAGAAAGTTTTGAAGTTAGGCGATCAAATCAAAGCGCTCGCAAAAAAATATGTCGATGTTAACGGCATGCTTTTCTTCGGCCGCCAGTTCAATTTCCCCATCGCACTCGAAGGCGCGCTGAAAATGAAAGAGATCACTTATCTTTTCGCGGAAGGACACCCCAGCGCCGAGCTCAAGCACGGCATCATCGCGCTAGTGCGACCCGATCTTCCCTCCATTTTTATCGCGCCCGACGACGCCGTGTTTTCGAAAAATTTAAATAACATCGAGCAGGTCAAAGCGCGCAAAGGCCCGATCATCGCGATCACCAGCGGCAACGGCGCGAAGCAACTCAAAGGACTCGCAAACGAAATTATTTCGCTCCCGGACGTGCCCGATTGCCTCAGCCCCATTCTCACCGTCGTCCCGCTCCAGCTCCTCGCCTACCATCTCGCCGTCGAGCTTGGCCGCGATGT
>DMCG01000196.1:7863-11282 GCA_003445855.1 Spartobacteria bacterium
TGCTCGACCTTCTGCACGACGCGGGACTGGTGACGCGGCCGCAGATTGAAAGCGCACGGTCGCGCTTGAACGGCCAGAACAACGTTGTCGATCTTTTGATTAGAGATGGCGTCGTTTCGGAGGCGGATGTTTCGCGCACGCTCGCCGGGCAGGCGCACATGGATTGGATCGACATTTCCTCGATGGTCATTCCGCCCGTGGTGATCAAGCAAATTCGGGCCGAAGACGCGCGTCGTTTCAAAGTCGTTCCGGTAGCGTTTGGTGAAAGCGGACTGATCGTGGCGGTGGGCGATCCGCTCGATATCGACACGATCGACAGCTTGAGTTTTCTTTTGCAGCGCGAGATCGAATTGGTTTGCACGAGCCCGGCAAAAATCCGCGAAGCACTGATCAAATACTATGGCACGGCCGATGAGGCCGCGGACGTTCTCCAGGAAAAACTCGGCGCAGATGTCGATCTTGGCTTGGAGATCGGTGAAGGCGCGGCCGCGGTGGAAGGCGATGAAACAGACGCGCCCATTATCCGCATGGTGTCGATGTTGTTGATCGAAGCGCATCGCCTCGGTGCAAGCGACATTCATCTCGAACCGCTCGACAAAAAATTCCGAGTCCGTTTTCGCATCGACGGCGTCCTCCAGGAAATGCAAGCGCCGCCGAAGCGTTTGCAATCCGCCATCATCAGCCGTCTCAAAATCATGACCGGCTCGATGAGCATCGCCGAAAAACGATTGCCACAGGACGGGCGAATCCAGGTGAAGATCAAAAAGAAGCCGATCGATCTTCGTGTTTCCACCATCCCGACTAATCACGGCGAAAGCGTCGTCATGCGCGTGCTCGACAAATCAAGCCTGATCCTGGGGCTGCCCGAGCTTGGCTTTTTTAGCGACGATCAGGAAACGTTCGAACGTCTGATCAAACTTCCCGATGGGATTTTGCTGGTGACTGGCCCGACCGGTTCCGGCAAAACGACCACCCTTTACGCCTGCCTTCATTACATCAACAAACCCGACCGCAAGATCATCACGGTCGAAGAGCCGATTGAATATCAGATGAATGGAATCAACCAGGTGCAGGTGAATCCGGAAATCGGAATGACCTTTCCGGCCGCGTTGCGCTCCATCCTGCGGCAGGCGCCCAATGTCATCATGATTGGCGAGATTCGCGACCTCGAGACCGCAAATATCGCCACGGCTGCGAGTCTCACCGGTCATCTCGTTTTCAGCACGCTGCATACGAACGACGCGCCGTCGGCTGTGGCGCGTTTGGTCGACATCGGCGTTCAGCCGTTTCTGGTGGCTTCCTCCATCCGCGCGATCATGGCACAACGGCTGGTCCGGCGTCTTTGCTCCAACTGCAAAGAACCGGCCGAGCTGAGCGAGACCGAATTGCGCGCGCTGCGGATTGAGCCCGGCCAGGTCCGTGAAGCACAGGTCATGAAACCGGTTGGGTGCGAACAATGCCGGAAGACCGGTTACAGAGGACGGCTGGGCATCTTCGAGATTTTTGTGATCGACGACGAGGTCCGCCACATGATCAACAAGCGCAGCTCGACTTTGATGCTGCGACAACGTGCGCGCGAACTCGGCATGCGCACCTTGCGCGAAGACGGCGTGCGCAAAATTCTCGGCGGCGTCACTTCCGCGGAAGAAGTCATTTCCACCACCATCGGCGACGTTAGTTAGTTAGCGATTGAGTGAGCCAGAGATTGAGAGAATACAACATGAAAATCACTAACTCGCTAACTCGCTCAATCACTCACTGCCTAACATGAACAACAAACAAGTCGCCGAGCTTTTCATCGAGCAGCATGTCTTGCAGCCGTCGCAAGTGGACGATGTTCTCCATGAGGTCGACTTAAATGGCAAAACAATCGCGCAAGCCATGGTCGATGGCGGCTTTGTCGATGAGCTCGGCTTTTACCAAACCATCGCCGATGGCCTGGCCACGGAATTTGTCGATCTTGCAGGAAAGGAAATTGCTCCGGAAATTCTGCGTTTGATTCCGAGCGGTCTGGCGCGGTTGCATCGTGCGCTGCCGATTGGAATAAGCGGAAACACCCTCCGCGTCGCGCTGGTCGATCCGCTCGATCTCCGCGCCGCGGAGGACCTTCGCTTTGCCCTGGGCAAAGATGTCGATGTTGTGGTCGCGCCGGCCGAACAAATCGAAGATCGGATCAAACAATATTACGGCACCGACACGTCGAGCATGGAGGAAATCCTCAAACAGCTCGGCGAAGCCGGCGAGCTCCTGCAATTGCGCGAAGGCGACGGGGCCGCCGCCGTGGAAGCGGAGGCGAACGCGACGCCGATCATTCGCTTTGTCGATCTAATTTTGTATCAAGCGATCCAGGACCGCGCCAGTGACATTCATTTCGAGCCGTTCGAAAACGAATTCAAAATCCGCTACCGAGTGGACGGTGCGCTTTACGAAATGTCGCCGCCGCCGCGTCATCTCGCCCTGCCCGTCATTTCACGCGTAAAAGTGATGGCGAATATGAACATCGCCGAGCGCCGTCTGCCCCAGGACGGTCGCATTCAAAAGAATATCGCGGGGCGCCATATCGATCTTCGCGTCTCAACTTTGCCGACGCAGTTCGGCGAGAGCCTGGTGCTGCGTGTACTCGACCGCTCGACGGTCAATCTCGATCTCGAGATGCTTGGAATGCCGGATTACATCCACGATTATCTTCTGGAAGTAATCCAGCGCCCCAACGGAATTTTCATCGCCACCGGACCGACCGGTTCGGGAAAAACGACGACGCTCTACTCGTGTTTGCGCAAGATCAACACGATCGACGCGAAGTTGCTCACCGCGGAAGAGCCGGTTGAGTACGATCTGGAGGGGATCGTGCAAGTGCCGGTGAACGAAGCAATCGGGCTCACCTTTGCGCGCGTTTTGCGCGCGTTTCTGCGGCAGGACCCGGATCGCATCATGGTCGGCGAGACGCGTGACTTGGAAACAGCGCAAATCGCAATTCAGGCATCGCTTACCGGACATCTGGTCTTCACCACATTGCACACAAACGATGCGCCGGGCGCGATCACGCGTTTGATCGACATGGGTGTGGAGCCGTTTTTGATTTCCTCGACACTCGAAGCCGTGCTGGGCCAGCGTTTGCTGCGCAGCATTTGTCAACACTGCCGCACCACTTATCAGCCAAGCGAACCGTTGCTGGCGCAGCTTGGCATTGCCCGCCACGACATCGGCGAAAAGCAGTTTTATTACGGCAAAGGATGCGACGCGTGCAACAACACGGGTTACAAGGGCCGCAAAGGAATTTATGAGCTGATGAAAATTACCGACCCAATCCGCGAATTGATCAACGAGCGCGTATCAACCGTGACCCTGAAACAAAAGGCGATCGAGCTCGGAATGGTGACGCTGCGTCAGGATGGATTGCGCAGTATCTTCGCCGGCGA
>DMCG01000076.1 GCA_003445855.1 Spartobacteria bacterium
CCCATCAATTTCTCCACCGCCAGGGCGTAAGCGACGTTGTTCGAAAGCGGCGCGAGATAATCGAGCCGGTCGGTGTACGGCACGAACTGATTGTACTGCATGTTCTCGGCGATTTTTTCGTCACCGCGATGCAGGAAACCGATGTCCGGCGTCGCTTTGGTAATGATCTCGCCGTCGAGTTCGAGCACGAGCCGCAAAACGCCGTGCGTCGCCGGATGCGACGGCCCCATGTTCAACACCATCTTTTCGCCGATATCGTCGTCGGCGTGACGCAACTTCGCGTCCGCCGCGACAACGCGCGTCACCGGATCAGGCGATTCAATCTCGCGCGTGGTGAAGGCCATAAGATCGACAATCGCGATTATGCTCGCGACGGCATCTCACTGCGCAAGCGCAAAGTGACAGCGAAGCTTCTTTCGCTGTCATCCTGAACGAAGTGAATGGAGCCGGCGGGAGCCGAGCGACATGGACGGGAAGCCCGAATGGGCGAGTGAGCGGGAGCGAACGAGTCAAGGATCTCACATTCGAAGGTTGGACGATCTGATAATGGGAGGAAGCTCCATCACCTTTGGCGAGGTCCCTCGGTCGCCGCGGCGACCTCGGGATGACATGTGAGCGGAACTTGAAGTGAAATTCATTGCTCGCGTCATAAAGAGAACGCAGTTAACTGATCGCATCATGGCCAAAAAAGTCGCACTCCTCTTTGCCGGACAAGGCGCGCAAGCCGTCGGGATGGGGCACGATCTCGCGCAGGAATTTCCAGTCGTGACAGATTTATTTCGACAGGCAGACAAAATTCTCGTGCGGAAGCTGAGCGAAATCGCCTGGAACGGGCCGATCGAGGAATTGACAAAGACATCGAATTGTCAACCGGCGCTGTATGTTCACGGGCTCGCGTGTCTGGCGGTGTTGCGCGAACTCACCGGCGATTTTCCGATTGAAGGCGCGGCCGGTCTATCGTTAGGCGAAATGACCGCGCACGCGGCGGCTGGAACTTTTGATTTCGCAACGGGACTGAAGCTTGTGCAGAAACGCGGCGAATTTATGGACGAAGCGTGTGCTGCAACTACCGGCGCGATGGCGGCAATGATCGGCGCGGACGAAAACGTGGTGCGCGCGCTGGCTGCAAATGCAGATGTCGATGTTGCAAACCTCAATGCGCCCGGCCAGATCGTGATTTCAGGCGAGAGAGCGAAAGTAGAAATCGCAGTCGGTCTTGCAAGGGAGCATGGGATTCGGCGTGCAACGCTGCTGAATGTGGCGGGCGCGTATCATTCGCGTCTGATGGAGAGTGCCTATCGAAAGCTTGGCGATGCGCTTGTCGATGTACCGATGCGGACGCCGCGGTTTGCTGTGATCAGCAACGTGACTGGCGAGGAAGTGAACACGCCGGCGGAAATTCGCCGGACATTGCAGGATCAAGTTACCGGAACGGTGCGTTGGTCCGATTGCATGGACCGCTTGGCCAAGCGCGGCTGCGATTTTTTTATTGAGCTTGGGCCTGGCGGCGTTCTCGCCGGTTTGCTCAAACGCACGCGCGAAGATGCCGATGTTGTTTCGGTGAGCGACGCGGAATCGGTGCGCAAATGCGCCGAACGGCTGTAGCCGCTTCGCTCCGCGAAGCGCGGCGCGTGGATTCCAATTTCGCACGCGTTGCGTCGCCCAGAGGGCGACGGCTACAACATCGACAACTATATTCGGACACCGTAGCTTCCGAGCATGAAAATTCAGGAGCGAATAGACTCCGATTTGAAAGAGGCGATGCGGGCCAGGGACGCGATGAAGCTCGGCGTGCTGCGCATGCTAAAATCGGCCCTGAAATATGCCGCCATCGAAAAATCAGGCGCGGAAGCCGAGCTGGCTGACGCGGAAGCTGCGCAAGTGATTCGCAAGCAGGCCAAGCAACGACAGGACTCCATCGAAAGTTTTGAGAAAGGCGGGCGCGCGGAACTCGCGGCGAAGGAGAAAGAGGAATTGTCGATCTTACAGACGTATTTGCCGCAAGGAATGAGCGCCGATGAACTCGCCAAAGTTGTGCGCGATACGATTGCGGAAGTTGGCGCGACTTCCAAAGCGCAAATGGGCGCGGTGATGAAGGCGTTACAAGAGAAAGTTGCGGGCCGCGCCGATGGCAAGACGTTAAGCCAGGAAGTGCAAAAGCAGTTGGGTAGTTGAGGATTGCGCATTGAGAGTAAAAGGCTGCAACCCTTCAACGTTTTAAAATTCAACCATGCTGACAGCGATCATCGTTGCCGCGGGCAGCAGCCGGCGCGTTGGCTTCGATAAGTTATTTGAAACAATCGCGGGCAAACCGGTGATCGCCCATGCCATCGGCGCTTTTGAAAATTCAAAATCTGTTTCAGACATCGTTGTCATCGCCCGCGAAGATCGACATGGCGAAATCAAAAAATTCGCTCGCGATCAAAATTGGAAAAAGATTCGGGCCATCGAGAGCGGCGGCGAACACCGGCAGGATTCGGTCCGCGCTGGCCTGAGTTATCTTGGCGAAAACGCACAGTATGTGGCCGTGCATGACGCGGCCAGGCCGCTCATCACGCCGGAACTGATCGAGCGCGTCTTCGAACAATCCCGCGTCCACGGCGCGGCCGCTTTGGCCGAGCCAATCACAGACACGCTCAAGCGCGCCGATGTCGATCTTGGTGTCACGGGCGCGGTGGATCGAGATCGACTCTATGCCATGCAGACGCCGCAAATTTTTGAGCGAAAACTTCTCGAGCAAGCTTATCGCGCCGTGGCCGAGAAAAAACTTCTGGTCACAGATGAAGTTTCCGCGCTCGAACTGATCGGCGCCAAAGTCGTGCTCGTGCCGAACGACGATTTTAATTTCAAAATCACTTACCCGCGCGACTTGAAACTAGCCGAAATGGTTCTGCAAGGGAGACGACCGTGTGGCTAAGCTGAACCATGTTCGCATAAATAGAAAACTCCATGTGCCTGCCATGCTATACGTGATTCACGTATAGCATGACGACCAGCCAACCGGGCGGCAGAATTGAAAGCGAAACGCAACAATAACGCTGCGAACATCGACAACATAATTCGCTCGATTAGTTCGGCCTCGCTTGTCGAGTTGATGTCGATCTGGCGGGCGCGCGACGCGAAGCAATGGTCGCAATCGCCGGACAGCTATCGATTGATCGCGGAGAAAATTTTGCAACAAGGCGAGCCACTACTCGCGTTCGATGTTGTCACCGAGGGATTGTCGATCTTGCCAGACGATGTGCGGTTGCGACAATTGCAAGGTCT
This sequence comes from Spartobacteria bacterium, assembly GCA_003445855.1. Taxonomy (GTDB): domain Bacteria; phylum Verrucomicrobiota; class Verrucomicrobiia; order Chthoniobacterales; family UBA10450; genus UBA10450. The sequence continues at coordinate 3,268 of DMCG01000076.1, forward strand.
CGCCCTGGCGCGGAGCGGCGCGACCGAACGGGCGAACGCGATTCTCGAAAGTTTGCGGCGTGACAGACAAACCGACGAAGAAACGCTCGGCATGCTCGGCCGGACTTACAAGGATCTCGCCGCTCACGCGGCAACGAAACTCGAGCGCGAAAAGTTTCTGCGGCGCGCGGCCGAGACGTACGCACAAGCTTATCAATCAAGCGGCGGTTACTGGACGGGAATCAATGCCGCGACCATGAATTTGCTCATCGGCGAAAAAGAACGCGCCTGTGAGATCGCGAAGATGGTTCGCGCGCAATGTTTGAAAGAAGTTCAGGACCCCGGCGGGGATCAATACTGGGAATTGGCGGCCCTGGGCGAAGCAGCTTTGATCTGTCGCGATTTGTCCCAGGCGGAAGAGTGGTATGCGCGCGCCGCGAAAGAAGCGGCGCATCGCTTCGGCGACATTCATTCGAGCCGGCGCAACGCGCGTTTGATTCTGCAACATTGGAATGAGGACTCATCGAAGATCGACAAGTACCTTCACGTTCCTTCAGTGATTGTGTTTGCCGGTCACATGATCGACCGGCCGGACCGCGCAATTGCGAGATTTCCGAGTGAATTCGAACCGGCGGTGGCGAAAGAAATTCGCGGCAAGATCGAGAAGCTGCAACCGGGATTCGGTTTCGCTTCGGCGGCTTGCGGTTCGGACATTCTTTTTCTGGAAGCGATGCTCGACGCCGGCGTCGAGATCTCGGTGGTGTTGCCGTACGGCAGGGAAGAATTTGTTCGCGATAGCGTTGACTTTATTCCCGGTTCCAATTGGTGTGAGCGTTTCGATCGTGTGCTCGAGCGGGCGGCGAGGGTCATCACAGCTTCGACGCAAAAACTGGAGATCGGCGGTGTTTCCTATGAGTTTTGCAATGAGCTGCTACTCGGTCTGGCCGCGATCCGCGCTCGCCAGCTTGATGCCGCGCTCATTCCTCTCGCGGTTTGGGACGGTATGGCCGGTGATGGTCCTGGCGGCGCGGCAAGTGTGGTTCGAATTTGGCGCAGTTCTGGGTATGAGCCGGAGATTGTCGATCTTGCGAAGATTTGTAGGGGAAGCGGTCCGCTTCCCTCGGGACGACAGCGTCGTCCCCTACAGGAGCGTCATCATCCTGTCGAAGCGCCGCTTCAATCTTTTGCTTCGCGTGTTGTCGCAATGCTTTTTGCCGACGCGGTCGGCTTCAGCAAGCTAACGGAGCCGGAGGTGCCGCGATTTGTGCAGCATTTTCTTGGGGCGATCGCAGAATTGAGCGAGAAGTTTCGTGAGACGATCATTGCAAAGAACACCTGGGGCGACGGACTCTATTTCGTTTTTTCCGATGTCGATCTTGCCGGCAAGTTTGCTCTCGAGCTTGCGAATCTTGCCGCAACGACAAAATGGGAGGAGAAAGGGTTGCGGGCGGGATTGAATCTGCGGATCGGGCTGCATGCGGGTCCGGTTTACGAATTCGACGATCCCATCACCGGAACCCGGAGTTACAGCGGCACGCATGTAAGTCGGGCGGCGCGGATTGAACCGATCACGCCGCCGGGGCAGGTCTATGCGAGCGAGGCATTCGCCGCGCTGGCCGCTGCGCAAGGCGCTGGCAGCTTTACCTGCGATTACGTTGGGCAAACGCCGATGGCGAAAGGTTACGGGACGCTGCCGACGTATCACGTGCGGTCGAGGTCGCCGGCTGCGCGCTTGTAAGATCGACATCAAGCAAGCATGGGATCGATCGGCACGAGCGGGCGGACGAGTTCCACGACCGCGGGCACATCTTTGGGTTTGAATTTCCGGGCCCGGCGCAGACCGCGGGCGGTTTCTAATTCGCTCACGCGAAGGAGTCGGCCGTTTTTCCAAACCCAGGCGTCGGGATTATAGGGGCCGACGCGGCGCGGATCGGTCCAGGTGTGGATCGACAACAGGCGATCGGTCACTGCGGCGGCGATATGCATCGGGCCGCTGTCCACACTGATGATGAAACGCGCGACGCGAATCAGTCGAATCAATTGCAGCAGCGAGGTCTGGTTTGTAAGCTCGATGCAATTCTCTGGAGCGTCGATTTTTCGGAGTGATTGTCCGACCACCACGACGCGCGTAGGCGCGAAGGCGCGGCAAAATTCCTCGATCACGCCGTTCGAGAGTGATTTGCGCCCGCCGCGCGCAAAAGGATGAAGCAGGATGAAGGGCGGATATTCATCGAAGCGCGGGAGCATATCGCCGGTGGGAAACGGGCAGCGAAGCGCCGCACCGACGGTGGCGCCGGCGCATTCCGCCAGTTTGAGATAACGCTCGACTGCATGCTCGCGGCGATTGACCTTCGCGACGCGATTGTAAAAGAAACGCGAGCCTTCACGCGCATCGCTCATTCCGTAAATTTCCTTCGCGCCACTGATCTTTGCGATTAATGCGCTGCGCAAAAGTCCCTGAAAATCAAGAGCAAGATCGGGGCGAAGCTCTCTCGTTATCTTCAACCACGGCCGCAAACTGCGTGGCGCACCGAGGCCGCGAAATTCGCCGCGCGGAAAAACGTGGACATGATCGACATCGGGATTTCCGCGGAGCAAAGGAGTGAATTCCGGATTAATCACCCAGGTGATTTTAGCGTCCGGATGCGCATCGCGGACCAACGCGACCGCGGGCAGAGTATGCACGATGTCGCCGAGCGAGCTCGGCTTGATGATCAATATCTTTTTCAGAAGTCAGAGGTCAGATTGTCGATCTTATCGGCCAATCGCAAGGCGTTCCGCGAGGAGTGGCGGCAGGCCGGCCTTGACGATTTTCTTCTGCGCGGTGGCGACCTTGTATTTTACTCGCCGTTGTTCAACGATGCTGTTGTCGATGTCGTAGATGCAGTAGGCGGCGCGCCAATCGGCGTCGCGCGGTTGACCGACGCTGCCGGTGTTAATGAAATACTTTTTGCCCGTCTCGATGCGGAGCAGTTCGATTCTCGCGCGTCTTACTCCTTCGTCACGGATAAAGGCCATGGGCACGTGGGTGTGACCGAAGAAGCAAACGGTCGTGTGCTGATAGGTAAAACTCGCGGCCGCGTCGAGATTATTGAAGACGTAACCCCATTGTGCCGGTGTATCGAGCGTGGCGTGCACGATGGTAAAATCGCGCACTTGCCGCTGCAAGCGCAGGTCGCGCAACCACATCTTGTCCTCCGCTGTGAGGTGATCGCGCGTCCATTTGATGGCGCGCTCGGCGAGTTCATTGAAGTCGCGCGAGGATTCGATCAACGAGGCCTGTTCGTCATGATTGCCCTTGACGATGGGACAGTCGATGTCGCGGACGCGTTCGACGCACTCGTGGGGGTTGGCGTTGTAACCGACGACGTCGCCCAGACAAACAAAGTGCGTGCAGTTGTGCTCGTGCGCGTCCTCCAGCACGGCGTCGAGCGCCTCGAGGTTGGCATGAATGTCACTGAAAACTGCGTAGCGCACGTGTTGTAGCTGCCGCCGTCACTGGCGGCAGAATCTTTACGTCATTAAAACACGGGAGCTGCAACCCCGAAAGCTTTCGGGGCTACAACGTTCAGCGTCCTTCATCCGGAATTCGTTGATCTTGTGCGATGTTCAATTTCTGCTCGAGAAACTTCAGCCGGGTGATCAAAGTCGGCAGCCGCTCGTTTTCGCCCGCGTCATAAAGCTGACGCAGACGTTGGTATGCTTCGCGCTCGCGGCCTTCGCAATAGGAAAGCTCGTAAGCCGCGAACCGTTTTTCATAACCCGGCGCTCCGGGCAATGCCGCTGCCTTCGCAAAAAATTCGGAAGCGCTCGCGTGGTCTTTATATTTTTCTTTGTAAAGCCGCGCCAGCGTTTCATAAAGCTGCGGTTTCTCGGGATTATTTTTTATTCCACGCTCCAGAAAATCCTTGCCGAGGGCGAAATATTCTCGCTGTGCCTTGACGCGCAGGGCTAGCCGCGGCTGGGTTCGATCGTTCATGGCCGCCACGCTCGCGTTCCAGGCCATGTGCCATGCGGCCATGTCCCAAAACAAAATCGCGCGCGGCTGCAACGTTGTCACCTGGCGGAACAACAAGAGCACGCGGCTCCATTCCGTGCGCTCCCACGCCACGTGCGCCTGAATGAAAAGAACGTCGGCAACGATCGATCGAAATCCGCTGAGCGCGGCGATGAAACCGAGCTGCCCGAGTTGCTCACGCAGATCGAGATTAAATTCGACACCGCGAAAATGTAATTGTCGATGTTGCACGAAGAGCGCCCGCTCGCCAGGGAGTTTCATCACGCCAAAGGCCAGCACCATCGCGAGCACGAGCACCGACCTTCGCAGAGCCGCGGCGTGGTAGGCGAAGCGCATCATAATTCTTTCCCGTAAAAAACGAACGTCGCCAGCAATGTGTAGATCGTCGTATAAAAAATTCCGAGCACGGCGGTTTTTGCGAACAGTCCGAGCGGAATCGCGGCGCCCACGACGATATCATCGACAAGATTGAATGTTTGCAAATCTGGAAAGATCAGCGCGACCAGCGCGAGAAAGCTGTGCGTTATCCAGCCGGTGCTGTGCTCTTGCAGCCAATATTCGCGCGCGGTCGCCTGTAGATGGCCGATGAAATAAATGAAGACCATCACGACAATCGTGAAGATGTTCGTGGTTGCGAATGTGGAAACAAAAAGTGTCAGCGCCGCGAGCAAACACGCCTTCAGGTAAATGATGACGATGCCGGGGAAGATGTCGATGTTGAGAGCGGAAGAGCGGACGGCGCGCAATGCGTCATCAATCTGCTCGCGTGGCGCGGCGGACATTTGGCGCAATGTTTCATGCAGCACCGCTTGCTCGCGTATGTAAAGAACGGCGAGAAACATCGCGCTCATGACCAGAGTGCTGATGGCGAGGAGCAACAGCACGCCGGTAAGCTTGCCCACGATGTATTCAAAGCGCGGCACTGGCTTGGCCAGAATTGTGTAGACGGTGCGGTCTTCGAGGTCCTGCGGGATGAGTCGCGCGGTGGCGACGATCGCCAGCAACGAAGTAAAGATCGACATCGCGCCGAGCGATACATCTTTCAGAATCTGGAATTCCTGCTGAAAAGTGAGACGCGCCATGAAGATGGAACTGCCGATCAAAAGCAGCGCGAAAATGAGCAGGACGTAAAAAACTTTCAGGCGCGTCAGCTCGGTAAGCGTGTTCGTCGTGATGGCGAAAACGCGCGCCACGGAAAAAGCGCGATGTCGCGTAATGGCGGCGGTTTCGTTGCTCATTTGTTGCTGCCTTCCGAGGTCGCGTCGAGAAATAATCGCTCGAGTGTTGTTGTCGATCTTCGGCGCGCGATCAATTTAGCATTTGAACTTGTCGCCAGCGTTTTGATCTGATCGACGAGCGCGTCGGAAGCGTTTTCCAGAACGAGTTCGGTCTGATTTTCGATCGCGATCAATTCCTCGAGCCGTCCTTCGCAGACGAGCACGCCGTCAGCAAGAATGCCAACGCGATCGCAGATTTCCTGCGCTTGCGCGAGGAGATGCGAGGAAAGCAGCACCGTGATCCCGCGCCGCTTAAGATCGACAATCAAATTGCGAATGTCGCGCGAGCCGGCCGGATCGACACCGGCCGTCGGCTCGTCGAGTACAAGCAACTTCGGTTCGTGGATCAAGGCCTGAGCGAGGCCGATGCGCTGCAACATTCCTTTGGAATACGTGCTCAGACGCCGATCGCGTGCATTCGTTAGGCCGACCAGCTCGAGCAATTGGTCGGCACGCTCTCTCAATCGTGCGCCACTGAGCCCGCACAGTTTTCCGAAAAAGCGCAACGTCTCTTCACCGGTGAGATATTTGTAGAAGTACGGATTCTCCGGGAGAAAGCCGACGGCTTCGCGGCTTTCGACCAAACTGCTGTCGCGGCCGAAAATTTCCGTCTGCCCGCGCGTGGGCGAAACGAGGCCGAGAATGATTTTGAGCGTTGTGCTTTTCCCGGAACCGTTTGGCCCAAGCAATCCATAAACTTCGCCCGGTTCGATGCGAAGATCGAGATCGCGCACTGCGACGACCGATTGATAACTCGCCTCCCGGCTCGTTACCCCTTCGGGCTGCCCGTCTATGTCGCGCGGCTTCCGCCGGCTCCATTGTCGATGAAACGGCACCGGAAAGACCTTCGTTAGTCCCCTGACCGCGACCGCCGCATCAGTCATGATGAATTTCAAAGCCGTGCGCGGCCACAGGTTTTTCCAACTTCGTTTCGGTTTGCTTGCGAATGTGCGCGCGCAGTTCGCTTTGCATGATCGCATCCAAAAACGCGCGGACTTCATTTTCCTCGCCATTCGCCTGAAGCTCAACCCGGCCATCAGTCACGTTGCGCACCCAGCCGGTGAGCTCGAAACCTTTGGCAATGTGCCGCACCGACCAACGAAAGCCGACGCCCTGGACACTGCCCTCGTAAAATATCTGAAGTGAAATCATTGCCGGATCGCAGCCTGATCTTAGCAAACGTGCGGCGGCGTGAAAGTCCAGTTGGCGGTGCAAATGAGCCGGATTGTAAAAGACCGGCGAAACTAAACCGTTCGCCCGCGTTTTACTTGTAAGAGTAAACCAGACAAAAGCTGCTCTCCCGGCCTTCAACCAGATCGATGGAAACGAAGTACTGGCCGCTGTTCGTCGGTAAAAATCCGGCTGCGGCTTTTTCGCCCGAGTTGTAATTTTCGGTTGCGACCTGCTTCCCGCCCTCGTCGTAAAGATTGACTGCGATTTTTTTCGCCGGTTCGATCGCGCCGACGGAAAACCAATATTGATTGCCCGCGTACAAATTTACCGCGATGAGAGCAAGCTCGTGCGGCTTGATCGTCCCGCACCAATGACCGTCGCGCATTTTGAATCCATCATTGGTAAATGCGCCGGCCAGATCGAGTGCGGTTTTGCGCGCTTCCACTTCACTGTCCGTCTCGGCGCGCGCACACAGGCTGGCCGCGAACAGAAAGATCGACAATAAAATGAGCGAACGGCATCTCATTTTGCGTCCGTTTTGTTCTGGATTGCTTCCATCACCTTTCCAACCGCTGCGTTGACTTTTCGCACCTCATCCACATTGGGCGACTTGCCTGCCGGGAACGAGACGAGCTTCTCGATGCCGATGAGTTGTTCGTTCACATCTTTAACCAGCGGCTCGGCCCGGAGTTCCGGCGAGATATCGTTGACTTTCGAATGGATGAAGCTGACGAGCGCCGGTTGGCGCAAAACTTTCGCGCTGCGCTCATCGTAATTTTGCATGATTGCGGCGCTGACTACCTGTGTGCCGCGAACCCAGCCGCCCACACTGACGAGAATGACCAGGTCCTGATCGCTGTG
>DMCG01000005.1 GCA_003445855.1 Spartobacteria bacterium
AAAGGGCATATTGTCCGCGAGATCGATGCCATCGGCGGCGCCATGGGTCTTAACGCCGATGCGACAGGGATCCAGTTTCGCATGTTAAATAAGTCAAAGGGTCCGTCTGTTCGGGCTCCCCGGGTGCAGTGCGACAAGAAAGCCTACCAATTTCGAATGAAGGCGGTTCTTGAGCGCGCGCCGAATCTAGACCTCAAGCAAGCAACCGTTTCGAACGTGCTCGTGGAAAACGGAACAGTAGTCGGTGTTGAAACAGATCTGGGACTAGCGATTGTTGCCCGAAGCGTCGTAATCACGTCTGGGACATTTTTACGTGGTCTTTTACATGTGGGCGAGAATAGCAAGCCAGGTGGACGCATGGCTGATGTCAGTTCAGCTTTAAGCGAAAAGCTTCGGCGTCTTGGCTTCGCGGTCGGACGATTCAAGACCGGCACGCCATGCCGGCTGAATCGCCGCTCAATCGACTTCTCCCGATGCGAGACTCAGCTCGGAGATGAACCTCCCCCGAGGTTCGGTTTTCACTCGGATGCCGCAAGCCGTCCAAATGATTTCTTTACGCTGAATTACAACAGCAATGGGGAGTTCCACGTGGAACAAATGTCGTGCTGGATCACTCAGACGACTCCCCGCACGCACGAGATCATTCGGTCCAACCTCCACAGGTCGCCGCTTTACGCCGGCCGAATCGAAGGCACAGGCCCGCGGTACTGCCCCTCTATCGAGGATAAAGTGGTCAAATTTTCCGATCGGAGTGCGCATCAGCTGTTTCTGGAACCAGAGGGCCGTCACACGGAGGAATATTATGTCAACGGGATTTCGACCAGTTTGCCATACGACGTGCAGCTCGAATTTGTGCACTCCATACCCGGTTTAGAGCGAGCTGAAATTATGCGCCCCGGATATGCCGTGGAATATGATTTTTTTCCACCAACGCAGCTATTTCATACGCTGGAAACAAAGCTCATTCGAGGACTTTATTTCGCCGGACAGGTGAACGGGACCTCGGGTTACGAGGAGGCTGCGGCACAGGGATTAATCGCCGGCGCGAATGCGGCTTTAAAAATCCAAAATCGGCCGCCGTTTGTTTTGGAAAGGAGCGAAGCATACATCGGCGTGTTGATCGACGACCTCATAACAAAGGGCACCGAAGAGCCATATCGGATGTTCACGAGTCGCGCTGAGGACCGATTACACCTTCGACAAGATAACGCGGATCAACGGCTCACCCAGCGAGCGTACGAGGCGGGCTTGGTCGATCAAAATCGTTGGACTGCTTTTCAGGCGAAAATGGAATTTTTAGACAATGCTCGCCTAATTGCGCCTAAACACAAAATCAATGGCGTGCCGATTTCTCAGCTCTTAAAACGACCAGATTTTCGCGTAGCGAACCTGCCAATCGAACTAACTTCATTGGCCTCGGCCGAAATTTGGGAGTTGGTGGAGACCGAGTTTAAATACGAAGGATATGCTGTCAGACAAGCCGATCAGAACCGGGATATTGCGCGAAAGGGCCTTCAAAAAATCCCAGACGGACTTGATTTCGGGAAGATCACGGGGCTGAGGTCGGAGACGCGGCAGAAACTTTCTGCGGTCCGGCCCACTTCTCTCGGTCAAGCAGCGCGGGTTAGCGGAGTGACTCCAGCCGATGTGGCAATTATATCTATATGGTTATCCAAGAACCACTTACATAGACTAACTTCACAAGATCGACAATTCGCCAAAGCGAAGAAATACTAAGGAGGTTTCGTGTTTACGATCGCGGTCGTCGTCCTGGTGGGTTATTTGATCGGTTCTGTGCCGGCGGGATACCTCGCCGGTTGCATCGCGGGCATCGATATCCGCAAAGTCGGTAGTGGCAATATCGGCGCGACTAATGTGCTTCGTATCCTAGGCAAGCGTTACGGCTATCCCGTATTTCTGTTCGACTTCTTGAAGGGCGTGGCGGCAGTGGAGATGTCGATCTTAATCTTCGATAGCTATCATCCGGCAGCGAGCCGCGAACTTTACGGGATCCTCGGGGGAGTTAGCTCTGTGATTGGACACAGTTATCCGGTGTGGCTGAATTTCAAAGGAGGCAAGGGGGTCGCGACTACGGCTGGTGTAGTTTTTGCATTAATCCCTTTCGCGGCATTGGTCATGTGCGTTGTTTGGGTCGCGGCATTTCAAGCGAGTCGTTACGTGTCGGTTGCATCGATTGCAGCTGCGATAGCATTGCCTGTTACAGTCGGCGCACTGCTATACTTCGAGCAACTGAACAAGCCCGTCCTTCTTTATTTTTCCATTTGGCTGGCGGCGGTTGTGATTGTTCGCCACCGCTCAAATGTTTCTCGTCTTCTCAACGGAACAGAACCACGCTTCCAGCGAAAGTGAAATTGGGAACAACGGCGATTCTGGGTGCGGGCGGATGGGGCACGGCCTTATCCGTGCTCTGGGCGAAGAAAGGCCGCGACATTTTGCTCTGGGGAAATAATCCGGCGCGGGTCGACCGCATTCGAGAAACCCGTGAAAACAAAGATTACCTGCCAGGAATCAAGCTTCCGGATACTATTCGCCTAACAAGTAGCTTGAAAGATTGCGCTGCCGCCGATCTCATCGTTTTTGTCACTCCGTCGACCGCATTGCGCACAATCGCCACTCGGCTGCGTGAAGTAGTCGCAAACGATCACGCAGTGGTTCTCAGTTGCACAAAAGGGATCGAGCATGGCACCGGCATGAGGATGAGCGAGATCCTCCACGAAATTTTCCCTGCGCACGTAATAGCCGTGCTTTCCGGCCCGAATCTGGCGGAGGAGGTTTCGCGCGATCTGCCTACTGCGACCGTTCTAGCGTGCAGCGAAACTGAATATGCCGCCGAGCTTCAGAGTTATCTTGGGAGCCCGCGCTTCCGCATTTATACGGGGGAGGAATTGACGGGCATCGAGCTGGGCGGCGCGTTAAAAAACGTGTTCGCCATCGCGACCGGAGCGAGCGACGGTCTTGGTTTAGGTGATAATTCGAAAGCGGCGCTGGTCACGCGATCGCTTGCCGAAATGATCAGGCTCGGCACGGCCATGGGTGGAAAATTGCCCAGCTTTTATGGACTGAGTGGCGTAGGCGATCTGATCTTGACCTGTTTTAGCGGGCGAAGCCGTAATTGGCATGTCGGCGAGCAACTCGGCGGCGGCCAATCGCTGCAGCAAATTACTTCCTCGATGCAGATGGTGGCCGAAGGAATTCCGACGACGAAGAGCGCCTACGAATGCGCGCGCAAGCTTAAGGTCGAGACGCCGATCATCGACCAAGTTTACGCACTGCTTTACGAAGGCAAAGCGCCGACGCAGGCCATGCAGGAGTTGCTCGCGCGCGATCAAAAAGCCGAGCGCGTTTAAGGCGCCTGTTCAACTTCGACATAATTCCGCGATTGCTGCCGGATAAAGCGCGCGCTCCGCAACTTGAATCCGAGTGTGCAAAGTTTCCGGTGTGTCGTTAGGCAAAATCGGAACTTCGCGCTGCGCGATAATGTCACCGTGATCGATTCTTTCATCGACATAGTGGACGGTGCAACCGGTTATCTTCTCGCCGGCGGCGAGCGCCTGCTTCCAGGCTTCGAGTCCGGGATATTTTGGCAGGAGCGAGGGATGAATATTGAGGATTCGACGTGGGAATGCTTCGAGCATTGGCGCTTTCAGGACGCGCATAAAGCCAGCCAGAATCACCAACTCAACACCCGCGTCGCGCAACATTCGCACCAGCTCCATCTCCGATTTTGGCTCGAGTCGGGTTCGAAATTCTCCAGGCGGCAGATAAGCGTTGGCCACCGAGAACTCGCGCGCGATCCCAAGAATTGGCGCATCCAGGATATCTGAAATCACGACGCGCGCTTCCGCCGGCAATGTGCCCGATCGTGCGCTTTCGAGAATCGCCCGGCAATTCGATCCTTTGCCTGAGCCGAGTATTCCCAAGGCCAAACGTTTCATTTTGCGAGACCGCGCAGGCGCTCGAGCAAGCCTGACGTCGAATAACCTTCTTCAAATGGAATGATGCGGATCTCCGCGCCGAGTTTTTGCAGAATCGCACGCTCCTCCGCATTCAGTGTCTCGGAACTGTAATCACCCCCTTTTGCATAAATGGCCGGCGCGGCCATCTCGAGGAAGTGAGTCGCGCGCATTTCGGAAAAGATCGTCACGAAGTCGACACACTCGAGCGCGGCAAGCACTTCCGCGCGCGTCTTTTCGTCGTTGATCGGACGTCCAGGACCTTTTAACTCGCGGACCGATTGATCGTTGTTTAGGCCGACTACCAAAGCATCGCCGAGCGCGCGAGCCGCTTGCAGGTAACGCACATGTCCCAGATGCAGCAGATCAAAACATCCGTTGGTCGCGACCAATTTTTTGCCCGCAGCGCGAAACTCTTTTCCGCGTTCGGCGAGCTTTTGAAGGTCGATGATTTTATTCTTCATCGCTTGCTTATAACGAAGTTCAGTGCGCCCGGAATGATTTGAAACACCGCCGGTGCCTTCCCGACCAATTCTCCATCGACATTGAACCACATTCCAGGCCGCGATCGCACCGCGATTTTCTTGGCGCGCCGGAAAATAACCGCATTGTTCGAGACATGCTTGCCCAAAACTATTTTCGCGGCGAGCAGAGCCATTTCAGGTCCGGGACGCTTTGGAATTAAAATGACGTCGAGCAGGCCGTCGGCAGGATCCGCCGTAGGCGCAATCGGCAAGCCGCCCGCGACGAAACGGCCGTTTCCAATCACCACATTGTAAAGATCAATCGTTAATCGTTCTTCGTCATCGAAAACGACTACCGTCTTATAAGCGTGGAGTTTTGGCAGGGCGGCTGCCGCGCTGCGCACGTAGGCAAGTGGACCCCAGGCGCGTTTGATCTTCGGCGTTAATTTTTCAGCGACATAGCCGCTGAAACCGCCGGCGGACACGTTCACGAAATAACGGGTGTGGTCGCTCCGGATGCGTACGAGATCGATCGCCATTGATTTTTGCGAAAGCAAGATGTCGATGTTCTCCTCAACGTTCAGCGGCAACTCGAGCGAACGCGCGAAATCATTGCCGGTGCCGAGCGGCACAAGCCCGAGGCGGACTTGTTGCGCGTTCTTCGCAATTCCATTGATCACTTCATTCAGCGTTCCATCGCCACCCGCCGCCACGACGTAGCCGCATTTTTTTCGAACCGCTTCGCGCGCGAACTTTTCGGCATCGCCGCGCCGGCGGGTCACGCGGAGAGCTGCAGGCTCGAGGCGCTGCAATTGCGAAAGGAGCGCATCCACATCTGTGACCGATCCCGCGAGCGGATTAACGATGACATAAGGCTTCACGTTTCTTCGACCATTGCGCACGGTGGAACTCTGCCTGGTCGCGTCCGGTGATGCAATTTGAGAGAAACATGCAATATTTCGCTCGCTCCTCTCCGGTTTCTGTCAACTTGCAGGCGCGATTTCGCCATGGCTGAGAACAAGACCAACGTTGCGGCATCCAAAGCTGAGACCGCTTCCGGCTTTCGCATTTCCGAAGGCCCCGTCGTGCGTCTTGCCCGAGGCAAACGAAAGTTTGATCTTGAGGACGTGGTCGAACTGCCGCGCGTGTATGGCGAGCCAATTCTCTTCGCCATCGCACGCGATCCGCGCACGATTTTCACCTATTGGAACATCGATTGGCCGTCGATCTTTGGGAGCACGTCCCCGGTAGATCGACAAGTTCATCTGCGTGTTTACAAAAATGATGGCGCGCAGGAAACAAGCGCGGCGGCGGAGCCGATGGCCAGCGATTATTACCTGACAGTTTCGCAACCACGCGGCGTATATCGTGTCGAGATCGGTTACTACCAACCCGAGGATGTGTGGAACTCAGTGGCAATGTCGGATGCAGTCACAATGCCGCCCGACAGCGTCTCCGAAAGCGTAGATGTCGATGTTGCGACGATTCCATTTCATCTCAGCTTTCAACGGCTGATCGATTTGTTTCGGGCAGCGAACGGCGACGCATTGACCGAAATCATCTCGCGACTGCAAAGGCGGGCGTTGACTGACGCAGATCGCGAACTGTTAAGCCCGGAGGAATGGGAAATTCTTCGCGCGATGAATGTGTCTCTCGATGAAATTGACGCGGCGCGGCGCGCATTCATGGATCGCGCGGCCAGTGCGAAACTGCGCAAACGCGCGGAAGCAATTCTCGGCTTTGGATCGACCAGCCCGTCGCACGGATTTGGCCAGAGCAGCTGGGTTTCAGCCGCCTCCTAAATAGGCGCTTTTCACCTTTTCGTTCGTGCGCAGCGCGCTCGAGCGATCGTGCAAAATGATGCGGCCGGTTTCGAGGACGTAGCCGTAATGGGAAACTTCCAGCGCCAGGTTGGCGTTTTGTTCGACCAGCAAAATCGTGATGCCTAACGAGCGATTAATCTCGACGATTTTCTGAAAAATCGTTTTCACCAGAATCGGCGCGATCCCGAGGGATGGCTCGTCGAGCATCAGGCAGCGCGGCTTGCTCATGAGCGCGCGGCTGATCGCGAGCATCTGCTGTTCGCCGCCCGACAACGTGCCCGCGACTTGTTTCGCTCGTTCTTTTAACCGCGGGAAAATTTCAAAAACGAAATCGAACTCGGCCCCAAGTTTATGTCGATCTTTGCGCAGGTAGGCGCCCATCAACAAATTTTCGCGCACGGTCAGGTTGGCGAAAATCATGCGGCCTTCCGGCACCTGCGAAATGCCGCGCGCGACGATTCGATGCGGCGGCTGATTGCTGATCTCTTCGCCTTCGTAGCGAATGCTGCCGCGCTGCGCCTTAAGCAATCCGGAGACCGTGCGCAGCGTAGTCGATTTTCCCGCGCCGTTCGCGCCAATCAATGTAACGATGTCGCCTTTAGCCACGCTCAACGAGACGTCGTGCAGCGCCGTGATCGATCCATAATTAACCGCGAGATCTTTTATTTCGAGCATGTCGATCTCTTATTCCTTTTTCGCTTCTTGACCGAGATACGCTTCGATCACTTTCGGATTTGCCTGCACTTCCGCCGGCGTGCCCTCTGCGATCTTGATGCCGTAATCGAGCACCGCAATGCGCTCACAAATTCCCATCACCACTTTCATGTCGTGCTCGACGAGGAGGACTGCGATCTGGAATTTTTCTTTCACGAACCGGATCAGCTCCATGAGTTTTTCTTTCTCGCGCGGGTTCATGCCGGCCGCGGGCTCATCGAGCAGCAAAAGTTTCGGCCGTGTCGCAAGCGCCCGCACAATTTCGAGCCGCCGCTGATCGCCGTAGGAAAGACTGCTGCAAAGTGAGTCGCGAAATTTTCCGAGATCGAAAATATCGAGCAACTCCTCGACTTGCCGGGCGACGTCGTTTTCCTCGCGGTAAAATGCGCCCATGCGCCAGAGCGCGTGCGCCAGGCCGTGGCGCAGACGCAGATTGAATCCGGCGCGCACGTTATCGAAAACCGAAAGCGTCGCAAACAAGCGAATGTTTTGGAACGTACGCGCGATGCCGCGTCGGGCGATGGCGCTGGGCTTGAGACCTGCGATTGGTGCGTTCTCAAAACTGATCGTGCCGCCGCTCGGCCGGTAAACGCCGGTGACGACGTTGAACACAGTCGTTTTGCCGGCGCCGTTCGGGCCGATCAGGCCGATGAGATCATCCGCGCCGATTTGCAGATCGAATGCCGAAACAGCAACGAGTCCACCAAAGCGGACCGTGCATTGCTGAAGATCGAGAAGCGCGGAGGACATGTCGATCTAAGTGGAGTTGGCGGGCAATTTCGCGCTCTTGGTCGAGCCACCGATCGGAATTCCTCGTCGTGGCAATCGCCCGAAAAGACCTTGCGGGCGCAGGAGCATTAACGCGATGAGCACGAGCGAGTAGATAATTACTCGATTTTGCGCGATGCGGCGCACGAGTTCCGGCAGCCATTCGTAGCCGGCCACGAACCGCAAATATTCCAGGAGCAACGTCAGCAAAATCGCCGCAAACGCGACGCCGACGGTACTGCCCATGCCGCCAAGGATCACCATGATCACGATCTCGATGGAACGTTGAAAATCGAATCCGCTCGGATTGATATAAGTTGTGCTGTGCGCATAAAGTCCGCCCGCTACTCCGGCAAAAAATGCGCCGAGGACGAAGGCGGTCACTTTGTAGCGTGTGGTGTTGATTCCGACCGCTTCGGCTGCGACTTCGTCGTCGCGCACGGTGAGAAAACCGCGGCCGTAAGTGGAATCGATTAAACTAATCACAACGTAGATTGTTAGAGCCGCAACCGAGTAGGTCCAAAAAAGTGTCGTGTAGCTTGCGATGCCGCTGTAACCGCGCGGACCGCCCACGGCGTCGGTGTTTTGAATCACGACCCGAATGATCTCACCGAACCCGAGGGTAACGATCGCCAGGTAATCGCCCTTCAACCGCAAGGACGGCACGCCGACGATGAGGCCGGCAATCGAAGCGGCGACTCCTCCGGCCATCAACACGGCGACGAAAAGAAGAGTGATGCTGAAGAAATTTGTTCCGAGCGCTTTGAAAAGAACGGCGCTGTGTTCGGTCGAAAGATACGCCGACACGTAGGCGCCGATGGCCATGAAACCGGCGTGGCCTAACGAGAATTGCCCGGTGTAACCGTTGATGAGATTGAGACTGACCGCGAGCGTGACGTTGATCCCGATGAAGATGATGATTTGCAGGTAATAGGAATTGATCCCGCCGGAAAAATGCGACGCCATACCGCTCAAGATGATGGCAGCGAGCAGCGCCAGTTTTTTAATGTGACGATATTTCATTGATCCAGTCGGAGCGGGTGTCCGCGTTCCTCAAACTTTCTCAATCTGCGAGCGCCCGAAGATTCCAGCCGGGCGAAAAAGCAAAATGACAATGAGCAGCGAGAACGCGATCGCGTCGCGGTATGTGGAAAAAGCCGAGCCGGCCACAAACGTTTCGATTACACCGAGAATGATGCCCCCGACTGCCGCGCCGGGAATGTTTCCGATGCCGCCCAGGACGGCCGCGACGAACGCCTTGATTCCTGGGAACAGGCCCATCAACGGGTCGATCGAGGGATAGCTCAGCGAATAAAGAATTCCGCCCGCTCCGGCAAGCGCGCTGCCGAGTCCAAACGTAAATGAAACGATAGTGTCGATGTTGACGCCCATTAATGCCGCGGCCGCGGCGTTGTTGGAGACGGCGCGCATCGCCATTCCCAGCCTGGTGCGTTTGACGATGAAGGTGAGCGCGATGAGCAAACAAATGGTGACGATAAATGCGGCGAGTTGTGTCGTCGTAATCGTCAGTGCGCCCGTTCCTGGCAGCGCTCGGTCCGGCATCAATTCGGGAAACGATTTTGGATCCGCCCCGAAGACAAACTGCCCGCCGTATTCCAGAAACAGGGAGACACCGATCGCGGTGATGAGAACGGTGAGTTTTGGCTGTTGACGCAAGGGACGATAGGCGAGCTTCTCGATTGTGATGCCGAGCAGAGCGCAGATCACCATGGTCAAAATCAGCACTGCGACAGGGCCGAGCGGTGTCATCCAACCGGTGAAATGTGGCAGCAGCCGCGGGGTCAGGTAGTAACCGCAAAAGGCGCCAATCATAAAGACGTCGCCGTGCGCGAAATTGATGAAGCGCAGCACTCCGTAAACCATCGTGTAGCCAAGCGCGATCAGCGCGTAGAAAGCGCCTAAGGACAGGCCGTTAATGAGCTGCTGGAAAAATTCGGTGGCGGACATGCAGGCGGATCGTTGATGGCTGACGGTTGGTCGTTGATCGACAGGAAAGCTTTCGCGCGATTAGCCAGTCAGTAACGAATTACGTAATCCGCTCAGAATCTTGCCCTCTCGCTCGGCGATCGCGTAGAGCTTTTCGAATTCAATAGTCGGTAAGAACTCCTGCCGCTTTGCAACAAAGGCCTGTGAGATGACCTCAAAGAGCGAACCAGCCGAGATCTCGACAAACCGCGCGAAATCGACTCGTGACGAGCGCGAGCTTCCTTCTGCAAGATTCGATGAAACCGAGACGGCAGCCCGGCGCATCTGATTTGTTAGGCCAAAACGTTCATCGGGAGGAAATGAACGTGTCTGATCGTACACTACATTTGCAAAATCAATGGCTTGTTGCCACGCATCGAGCTTCTCGAAAGTAAACATTCTCCGAGTCTGCCTCCATCAACCTTCAACAATCAACGATCAACCTCTCTCACGGCGGAACGGTCGCGACGAATTTCGTCTGGTTGTTCTCTACCTCGAGAACAACCGCCGCTTTCGTTGCGTTCCGTTTTTCGTTGATTGTGATGTTGCCTGTCACTCCGGGATAATTTTTCACGCTCGCAAGAGCATCGCGCATCTTCGCGCCGTCAGTCGTTCCAGCAGTGTTGATCGCTTGCCCGAGAATCATCATCGCATCGTAACCGAGCGGCGCCATTCCATCGGGCAGGGCGTGAAATTTCGCCTGATATTTTTTCACGAAATCCTGCACCCGCGGGTTCTGGTCCTGCACCGAGAAGTGCGTTGAGAAATAACATCCATCCAGCGCGCTGCCGCCGATCTCGGTCAATTTCGGCGAATCCCAGCCGTCGCCGCCGAGCAGCGGGATTTTTATGCCTAACGAGCGCGCCTGTTTCGCGATCAAGCCAGCTTCGGTGTAATAGCCGGGCACAAAGATCGCCTCGGGTTGCGCCGTCTTCAGGGAGGTGAGTTGCGCACGGAAATCCTTGTCGATGCCGCCCCCGGTGTAAGACCGGTCGCCCACAATCTCTCCCCCATGACTCGTGAAGTATTCTTTGAAAAACTGGGCGAGACCCTTCGAATAATCGCTCTTCACATCCTGCAAAATTGCGATCTTTTTCGCGTGCAGATTGTCGAGTGCGAACTTTGCCATCACCGTGCCCTGGAACGGGTCAATGAAGCAAACGCGAAAAATGTAATCGCCCTTTTCGGTCACGCTCGGATTAGTTGACCCCGGCGAAACCATGGGAATTTTCGCTTGCTGACAAATGGGCGCCGCCTCAAGCGAGCGCGAGCTGGCGATTTCGCCCACGATCGCGATTGCCCGGTCGCTCGCGATCAGTTTTTTCACCGCGGCCGAAGGCTGGCCTGGTTTGGATTGATCGTCCTCGATGACGATCTTGATTTTGCGCCCGCCCAGCACTCCGCCGGCGTTGTTGATTTCCTCCTTCGCTAACTCGACGCCGTTACTCGAGTTGATTCCAAAAGTCGCTTCGCTGCC
>DMCG01000212.1:0-3774 GCA_003445855.1 Spartobacteria bacterium
CGGCTCCCGCCGGCTCCGTTGATTCGCTTTCTCCCGAAAGCTCACCCGGTCGGGTCGCCCATCCATGTCGCTCGCGTCCCCGCGGCTCCATTGTCGATCTTCGAAAACTGCTGGCGGAGCGTTTTCCTCACGCCCCGGCGCCGGCCGGTACGCTTTTAATCACCGGTTTATCTTTTCTCGATCGAGCGATCGGCGGTGGTTTTCCGCAAGGCGGGATTACCGAAATAATCAGTCCGCGTGTCAGCGCGGGTAGTGCATCGCTGATTTGTGCTCTCCTCCAAGTTGCGCAGCGCAATCGTTATTTTCTCGCACTGATCGATGGCCGCGATTCCTTTGATCCGCAGCCTTTAGGCAACGCATGTTTACGTCATCTTCTTTGGGTGCGTTGCACCAGCGCATTTGAGGCAATCAAAGCGGCTGATCTCCTTTTGCGCGACGGAAATTTCCCGTTGGTGATTGTCGATCTTGCCCTCAATGCGTGGGAGCAGTTAAAGATTCCGCAGACGAGCTGGTATCGCTTACAACGGCTTGTCGAATCAACTTCCACTGCGTGTCTGGTTTTGACCCGCCGGAGCATGGTGAGCAGCGCCCAACTGAAAATCGTTCTCGAAAATTCGTGGACACTGGAAACTTTTTCAGAAGAAAACGCCGTCTCGCGATTGCGATTTCGGATTCAACGATCGCATCTCAATCACCGAAAAAGTGTAATCGAAAGAGCGAGTTGATGTTTGCGACAATTTATTTGCCGGATTTTTATTTGCAGGCCGCAACACGCCATCAACCGCAGTTACAAACGAACCCGGTGGCGGTGATCGATGAGAAAGAAGCAAAAGCGGTGATCATTCAACTCAATGAAGCGGCGGAAGAGGCTGGCGTGCACAAAGGGATGACACCGAGTCAGGGATTGGCGCGCTGTTTAAGCCTGGTGGTAAAAACGCGAGCGCATTCACAGGAAAAATTGATCGACGAGATCTTGCTTCAGCAGGCGTTTACGCTCGCTCCGTACGTCGAAGCCACCGCACCCGGAATTTGCACGATTCAATTTACAGAGAATCGAGATCTGGCGGCGAAGCTTTCACGCGCGATCGAGCAATTGGCCGAATGCGAGATCACGGCGCAAGCCGGTATTGCGCATTTGCCGGACACAAGTTTTCTGGCGGCCCATCTGGCGCGGCCTGTTTTGCAAATGGACGACGCAAAAGAATTTCTCGCGCCGCTGCCGATCGAAACACTTGCGATCGGGATTAACTGATGGACGGCGCAGGTTTGCGTTCGATAAAGATCCGGTAAACCCAACCGCCTAACGCTCCCCCGACAAACGGCCCGATCCAATAAACATAATGGTCGTGCCAAAAATTTGCGGCGACGGCTGGACCAAAAACGCGCGCGGGATTCATGGCCGCGCCGGTGAGAGCTCCGCCGAATAAAATGTCGAGAGTGATTGTCGATCCAATGGCAAAGCCGGCGAGTCCTCGTCCGCGTTTGTCCACCGCGGTGCCATAAACAACGAAGACGAGAAAGAAGGTCAAAATTGCCTCGACCAAAATTCCCTGCATTCCGTTCAGATTGATGGCGAGCTGCGGAGTTCCAGCGACAACGACGTCACGGCCGAACAAACCGAGGCAGATCAACGCGGCGCTAATTCCGCCGAGTAATTGCGCGATCCAATAACGAATCGCAGCCGCGATCGTCATGTGACCTCCGCAAACCAAGCCAAAAGTGACCGCCGGATTTAATTGACCGCCCGAAATGTGCAGAGTAGCGGAGACAAAAGCCGCGATGGTCAGGCCATGAGCAAGCGCCACGGCGAGAACATCGTGCCCCGCGGTTTTCATTGCCCCGATTCCGACAAAAATCAGAGCGAATGTTCCGATGAATTCAGCGAGGCAGGGACGAAGCTTATCCATGCGGCGATGCAATCAGATTCTTCTCGCTCTGACAACAGCCTTTCGGCGAGGCGCGCCGGAAGATGTCGATCTAACCGCCGGCGTAATTCGGATATCTTTCGCGTAACTGCCGGGCGGCGCGATCGGCCTCATCGGTTTTGCCCGCGCGTTGATAGGCCACTGCCGCTTTCTGCAAAGCGCGCGGTGTGATCGCCGGATCATCGTAGAGCAGGGCCACGCCCATGAAGGCCTTGCCTGCGTCCTCGAAATGCCCGCGCTCGAACTGAACATCGCCCGCGAGAAGGCGCGCCTCGGCGTTAACGCGCCCTTCGGGTTGCAGAATCATGATTTGCTCGGCAATTTTTTGTGCGTCGTCGGCTTTGTGTGCAGCGATTTTTACACCGCCGAGCGCAAGCAACACTTTCGCTTTGCCCGCCGGATCGGTGGCAATTTGCAGATATTTGCCGAAGGCGCTTTCTGCTTCATCAAAATTTTGCAGCTTGGCAGCCGCATCGCCGAGGTAAAACCAGAAGTCGGGTTTGACGTTGGGGGGATTGTCGATCTTGCCAAGAACGCCTAGGTATCTCTCGGCCGCCGCATAATTTTTTTCGTTGTAATACTCGATCCCGAGCCACTCCAAAATTTCACCGGGCACGGTGGCCGTTGGGCTCGTCGTCATAAGATTATCGACCTCGGTAGTGAGCGCCGGCCGGTTCTTCAAATAAAAATACGAGGAAATGATACGAATCGTCGCGAGATTGTAGTATTGCTCCTTGTTGAGCTGGCGCGCCGCCTCGAGCGCGGCGAGGGCAGTCTTGTAATCCTTTGTTTCAAACGCGGTTTTGCCGATATAATATTGCGCCTGTGCAGCGGCCGCGCTCTTGGGAAATTCTTTGAGAAGCTGGCGGAAAGTATCGCTCATAGCTCTGGCATTTTGCTGCTGACCGAGGATGAGCGCTTTGTGCTGTAAAGCCTCCTCCCGCTCGTGGGCGCCCGGATATTTGGTCAAGATCATATTCCAATCCGAGAGCGCGGCGTCGTAATTTTTGTCTTGCTGGTAAACAAGCGCGCGCTGCGCAAAGGCGGCAGAGGCTTGCGGACTGTCCGGAAATGCTTGCACGAAATACGAGAACGCCTCAACGATCCCGGCGATATCCTTCATTTGGATGTAACACCAGCCGAGTTTATAAGCGGTTTCGGCACGCAACTTCGGAGAAAGCTGGGAGGCGCGCAGTTCCGCGTAAATTGGCGCGGCCCGGGCGTAATTCTGCTGTTTGTAGAGCGCCTCCGCTTTCAGCAGCTTGGCCTGATCGGCGCGTTCTGTCGTCGGGTTCGAGGCCAGGAACTCGTCCACCTCAGGAGGCAGCCTCGAAGTATCGGAGTTGTAAACGTTAATGAGCCGCTGGTAACGCGCGTCTTTCGCCTCTTCACGATCTGGATATTTCGCGATGATCTCACGATAAATCGATTCCGCTTCGGCTGCGTGTCCGAGTTGTCGCTGGCTGTTGGCCGCGAACAACATGACTTCCGCGCGAGCTTCTTCCGGAACTTGCTGCTGCAATTTCTTGTAGTCGGCGAGCAACTGCGCGTACTGACCCGACTGATATTGCAATCGCAGAATACCAACCTGCGCGAGCGCACGCCACCGCCCCGCCTCCGGTAACGAAAGGCCTTTTTGCAATAACGCCATCGCTTTGTCAGCCATCGGCTTGTCGATCTTGCCTTTCTCCGGCTGTTGCAGATCGACGGCGAGCAGACCGGCGCGCACCGTCGCTTCGGCTTTCAATGAAGGCTTCTCTGTCTCGTTGGCGAGCGCTTCGTACTGTTTGACCGCGTCACCTTTTCGTCCGCGCGCCAGCGCGATCGAAGCAGCAGTCCGTCGGGCGTC
>DMCG01000212.1:4056-18280 GCA_003445855.1 Spartobacteria bacterium
ACTTCGAGGCAGCGCGCTTCGAAATAGCGTGCGGAAAGCGCAACTGCAGACTCCTTCGATTTCACGGCGGAACGATGAAAGAGCGGGAGCGCGGTGTCATAATCTTTCTCTGTAAAAACCATCTCGGCCAAGGCGTAGGCGGCAGGTCCGGCAAAGTCGCTTTCCGAATAGTCGTTCAGCACTTTTTGGAAACTGGCGCGAGCGCTGGAGGCGCGATTCAAATTTCGATAACATTCCCCGAGCGAAAAATAAGCGTTCGCTCGTCCCGGACCTCCCGGATAATCGTCCAGGTATTTTTGATATTCCGGGACGGCGAGATCGTAAAGTTTACGAGTGAAAAGCGCGTTTGCGTAATCAAGCTGCCGCCGATCCGGCGCTTCCGTTTCCGGCGCCGCCGAATGCGGGGCTGGCGCCGTCGATTCATCAATGGGGACAGCTCTCCTCACGGGCGGTTCGTCGGCGGGCTGAGCGCGACGCACGTCAGGCGCACGTTGAGCCAGGGCCATGCCGCCGACCCAAAACAAGATTGCCAGCTGGCAAAGAGCGGCTGCGCTCCGCACTAATTTCATTTCGCGGTCGCGAAGGCGACGTTGGTAATCCCGGCTTCGGTGCAAATGTTCAGGACGCCGATAATATTTTTGTACGCGCCGGCTTCATCGCCGCGGATGACTACTGCCTGCTCAGAGTTAAGCCGAACCAGGCTTTTCAATAATTCGCTTAATTCAGGACCAGTGAGCGTGCGCCGGTTCACCACCACGTTGCCGTCCGTTTTCACGTTTACCACCACGTCACCAATCGGCGCACCTTTTTCCTTCGCCGCCGATGCTTTCGGCACCTTTACGTCGAGTTCGTTTTCGTTTCGGGCCGCATTCCAGGTGAGTAAAAAAAAGATGAGCAGCAGCAACAGGACATCGACAAGCGGTGCGAGCTGGATACCTGGATGAGGCAAAGGGGCACGACCGCGCAAATTCATATCACGAAAGAGAAAATGTCGATCTTGCGAATGCGAACACGATGGACGGTTTTAAAGTTCGTCCTCGATCAGCACGGGCGACCGCTCGGCTCGCTTATCGTATTGCAAAGAAAGCAACGCCAACACGTGCGTGGAGGCAGATTCCAATTCTGAAATCAACTTCTGCGCTTTGCCGCGGAAAAACGCGTAAAAGATCATTGCCGGAATTCCGATGGCCAGTCCGCCACAAGTGTTGACCAGCGCTTCGCTGATTCCCCTGGAAAGCAAGACGTAGCGGGCCGTACCGAGATCGGAGCCGAGAGCGCCGAAGGAACGGATAATTCCAAGCACCGTGCCGAGCAGGCCAAGCAACGGTGCGATCATCCCAATGTCGGCAAGATAAGTAACGCGATTGTTCAGACTGGCCGCAACGCGACCCCCCTCCGTCTCGGCAATCTCGCGCACTTGCTGAAAATCCGCGTTTGGATTCTTCGTCGTGAAATCGAGTATTTTTTGCACGACGCGCGCAACCGCTTCGCCGTGTCGATTGGAAACGGCGAGCAAACCAAGATAATCACGTTTTCGCAAGAGGGCGTCCGCCGTCGCCATATATCCGCTCGAAACGATCGCACCACGACGGATCGTCATTAGATAAACGATCACGAGCATGACCGAGAAAACCGAGAGGGCGAGCAAGACATACATGACTGGCCCGGCTGCCAGAATCGCGTCCATGATCGTTTTCGAGCGCGGAATGTCAGGCAGAAGAGCGGGCGTTGCCGTTTGTGCAAGCAAAGGAGCTACGCTCGCCGGCAGGGCGAGGAGCGAGAGCAAAATCTTCATGCTAAAAGTCCTGTAACGATAGACGGAGCAACGCGGGATGCAAACGATGGCGCTACCTTCCAAACAGACATTGCGCCCCAGGTTGCTAGGCGAATCGATCGCCACCAACCCAACGCCGCACGCGAAAGATGTGCGCCGGCTGGATTTCGGGATCGAGCTCAATGTAGTTGCGGCGGCCGCGCCAGATGTAACGCGCATCGCTCAAGAGATCGTGCACCTGATAGAGGTCACCTTCCATCGAACCAAACTGATCGATCGGTACATCGACATATGAATTCTGTTTGCGATGGGGATCGAGATTCACAACGACAAGAATGATGTTGTCGCGCGCCGGCGTCATTTTGCCGTAAAACAGGATCGCGTCATTATCAGCGTGATAGAAGCGCAAGTTATCGTAAAACTGGAGCGCGCGATTCTCGGTTCGGATTTGATTGAGTCGCGTGATCCAATCCTTGATGTTTTCCGGCGCGTTCCAATCCCGCTCCTTCAATTGATACTTCTCGGAATCCAGATATTCCTCGCGATCGGGCAGGGCGTCGTTCTCGCACAGTTCATAACCGCTGTAGATGCCGTAGAGGGTTGAGAGCGTCGCAGCGAGTGTGACACGAATCATGAACGCGGGCCGGCCGCCGTCCTGAAGAAAAAACGGCAAAATATCCGGTGTGTTCGGCCAAAGATTGCCGCGAAAATATTCGCGCATTTCAGTCTGTGTGAGCTCGGTGAAATATTCCACCAGTTCAGATTTCGAATTCCGCCATGTGAAGTAGGTGTAGCTCTGCGTAAAACCGGCTTTCGCCAGCGCTTTCATCATTTTTGGTTTTGTGAATGCCTCGGAAAGAAAAAGCACATCCGGATATTTTTCGTGGACGCCGGTAACGAGGTATTTCCAGAAGGCAACCGGTTTGGTGTGCGGATTATCGACACGAAAGATGCGAACGCCGCGATCCGCCCAAAAAAGGACGACGCTCACCATCTCCGCCCAAAGCCCGGGCCAGTTTTCGCAACGGAAGTTGAGAGGAAAAATGTCCTCGTACTTTTTCGGTGGATTCTCAGCGAACTTGATCGAACCATCGGGCCGCTTGTAGAACCACTCCGGATGCTCCTTCACGTACGGGTGGTCGGGGGAACAATTGAGTGCGAAATCGAGCGCGATCTCCATTCCGCGCGCGCGCACTTCGGTTTGAAGCCAGTCGAAATCAGCCAGGGTTCCGAGTGAAGGCTCGACCGCTTTATGTCCGCCGGCTTCGCTGCCGATCGCCCACGGCACGCCCGGGTCCCCGGGCTGGCAAGTGATCGCATTGTTGCGGCCTTTACGATTGGTATGACCGATCGGATGAATCGGCGGAAAGTAAATGACATTGAAGCCCATCGCTTTCGCATCGTCGATTCGCGGCAAACAATCGCGAAAAGTTGAGCTGCGATCGAGGCGTCCTTCTGCCGAGCGCGGGAAAAATTCATACCAGGCCGCCATGTGCGCCGTTGGACGATCGACAATCACGCGCGGAGGTGGCGCATATTGCGTCGCACCTGAGCGGTCTGGATAGGTTGCCATGAGCACCTCTAGTTCCCCAGACTCCGCGACGGCCTTGATCTCGGCTTTCTCAGCGGTGCGGATTTGTTGCGAGAGCTGGAGCAATCGGACCGAGTCCGCGGGATCGTGCGCGCGTTGCGACGCGGCTTCGAGCAATGCAGCGCCTTCCAGCGCTTCGCTCGTCAGCGTGGAAGCGCCGGCTTCGAACTTTGCCACAAACTCACGCTGCCATCCGCGAAACGTGTCCGTCCAGGCTTCGACCGTGTATTCGTAGATGGCGCTATCGTAGAGAGTGCAGATGCCGCGCCAGCGGTCATTGTCGATGTAAGCCATCGGTGTTTCGTGCCAGCTATTCTCGCCGAGAACGCGCCACTTCAAGGCCGCAGCCACAACATCGTGTCCATCTTTGAAGATATCCGCCTCGACCACGAGATCTTGGCCGGCCACGCGTTTGATCGCGTAGCGTCCGCCGTCAACAAGGGGCTGCAAATTCTCGATCACCGCAGTCGGAAAGGCCCTAAGCATGGGCCATGAATCAAACTGAATTAGCCAAATGCGAAAGAGGAAATCGCAGCCGCGAGACGAAAGATCGACAATGCGACTACAAGGCGAAGTAAAACGCGCATTCGTAAAGTCCCGAATGGCGAGTCTCTTCCCTGCGCACGCGCGTACCCAGAACGGCTTCGAACATGTCCTGCTCAAGACGGCCGATGATTGGGTAACGATCGAGCAAGTTCATGATCGGTGAGTGGCATTCGACAATCTGCGGGCCTCCTTCTTTCTTGTCGGTGATAAATTGCGCCATGTGACCTTCGCTATCGCGCACCTTGGCTAGCCATTTCGCGCGGTCGGCAACTGTTTCTCCCTTTACCCTCGCTTTGAGGGCCGCACCTTTTCTCTCGAAGGCATTGTATAAAAGCTTCTCGGGCGCATTGGGTCCGTAAATTTCTTGAGTTGATTTGAGCAGCTCGAGTGTGAATTGGTTGCTATCGGCGGGGAAAAGATCGTGTGTGCGACGCGTGAGCCGGTAAACCATTTCCGGCCGGCCCATTTTCTGCGGGCGCCGCAAGGTATCGAGGTAACCATCGCGTTCGAGGGTGAGGCAATGCTGCTTGATCCCCATGTAGCTCATCTTCATTTTGGCGACGAGCTCATTGACCGACATTCCTTTCGTGCGTTTGAGCGAGTTAAGAATTTCCAACCGCTGGGTGCGGCCGATTTCTGCGAGCAATCTTTGATTCATGGTTCCTTGGAGAAGAATGGATTGAGTTTACACGCCCCGATCTTTAGAATGCAACATTAAAAATTACGCAAATAGCGGGAACAAATGAAATTACACCACGGCGCAATCTCAGCGCACGAATGGAAGATCGACAATCTCCAAACGCGCCGTGACCGAGGGGTCTTCCAGTGTAAACGCTTCAAGCCCTGACCCAGTGGAATTGAAGCCGCGTTTGACGTAACCAAGCCCTATCTCTTTTCCCAGGCTCTGGCTCTGCGCCGCACTCGTGACCCAGCCAACCTCTTTGCGCTCTTCCGACCCTGAGACCAATCGCATTCCAGGAATGAGCGGCGAATCATTTACCGACACCAAGCCACATAATCGCTTGTTGATTTGACCGGACATTTTGATTCGCGAGATCACTTCCTGACCAATGTAGCAGCCCTTTTCATAATCGATCGCCCGTCCTTCCAGGTTCGCTTCAATCGGAATGATTTCCGCGGTCAACTCGCGACCCCAGCGAGGAACCCCCTGTTCGATTCGAAAAACTTCCGCGCAATCCACATCACAAAAGTCGAACTCCTCCGACAATTGCCGAAAAATCCGATCGCGCTGTTTTGCTTCGATCCAAATGTCCCAGCCAAAACCGGCAAAACGATTTGCAGATATAATCTTGCACTCGGTTGGCAGTGCGGGAGGGCTTGAGTTCAAAACGTGAAAGATCGACAATCGATCACTGACATCTTCGATCTGCACGTCATCGGCGATGATGTAACGCTCGAGGCGCGGCTGCAGCGATTCTCGAAGCTCAGGATCGGCATCGACCAAAAAGCAATTCGGCGCGGCGCAAAGGGAAATGTAGGCATTCATTCTGCCTTTTACGCTCAAGACGCAGGCCTCGAGCGCGGTCGATTCGGTTGCCTTGCGAGCGTCGTTCGTAATCTGTCCGTTCAGGAAACGAAGGCGATCATTTCCACTGATGCGAAGCTTTGCGCGTGCGGAGAAATCGAAAAGGGCGCCTTCCCGTGCATGCAGCGGCGCCGTCATTTTCTTTTTGGCGCGACAGCCTTCTTGCTAGTCGGTCCCACGTCTCAGCAGCCGGCTGAGAAAGCCGCGCCGTGCTTGTGCTTCTTCTTCAACCTCTTCGTGCGGCAAAACCGGCGTCGTTACTTCGCCGGCAGCGGCAGTGCTACTTTCCTCTTGAGGGGTTGGCTCTTCCGAAACGGATGCAGGCTGCGTGATATCAGGCGCCGGAGCGATTGCACCACTAATGGATTCAGGCTCCTGCCCTCCTATTTCGGGCATCATGGGAACGAAATTGTCCGGTTGAACTGGTTCCAAAACCTCTCCATGAAGTTCAACGCCCGGAAAGGCTTCGGGCACCGCCGGCTGTTCAAATAATTCTAAGCCGGCTTCTTCGTCACCGGCCGGTTGAACATCGGCAAAATACTTTCGCGCAACAGCGGAATAATCGTCGTCCCCATAACCTCGTTGCATTTGCTCGAGAAGCCGGTCCCTCGCAGCAGCGGTTACTCCCAGCTCAAGCTGATGGGACAAGCCTAATCGGCTCGCGATCTGCATGTCTTTGAGCATGTGCTTCATCGAAAAATGCGGCTCGAAGTTCGCCTCGATTATTTTGGGCAACTTCAGCGCGAGCGTCGTGGAATGACTTGCGTTGCCGCGCATGGCCTCGACAAACTTCTCCATCGGCAGACCGACGGCTTGGACCAGGGCCAAAGCTTCCGCCGCCGCTTGGACGCTAGCCGCAGTGACCATATTGGTCGCGATTTTGATGACGGTGGCCTGCCCAATTTCTCCGATCACTATAATTTCCTTCCCGCTCGCTTCCAAAATCGGGCGCGCCTCCCGCAATGCAGCATCATCCCCCGCGACATAATAGAGAAGCTCGCCCTTTTCCGCGGCCGTCTTGCTGCCTGTAAACGGCGCTTCGATAAAGCGCGCGCCGCGACTTTCGACAATCTCTGCCGCCGCAACCATCGAATGCGGAGAGACGGTCGAATGCGCGAGCACAATGTGGCGCGGCGCCAGCGCCGGAACGAGATCCTCTGCCACCTGAAGTAACGCGTCATCATCCGACACAAAAACCTGCACGAAATCGCACATCTCCGCGATTTCCGCGGGCGCACCGACAAAGTTCGGAACCGGTTGCGGGGTCCGGTTCCAGACGAAAACATGAAACCCCTTCTGGCGAAGTGTCTCGGTAACTCGGCTTCCGATAATCCCGAGACCGATCACTCCAACATTTTTGCGCCTTCGACGGGACATTTAATGTTCTGAGCACCCCCGCCGCTGCGGGCATTGGTGCTCCATCAGACTGAAGTTAAACCAGCTGGCAGGCAATGCAGAAGTTTACGAATTTTGATCGCCGCACTAGCGTGGCGGGCGCACAAACTCGGCACGCCTCACGAGATCCGCGACCAGCTTCTGCAATGCCCTTTGGCGTTTTTCATTCCCAAGCGCCAAGACTACTTCCTGCCGCGCCTCCTCAAAAACCATCTGCCGAGCGGGCTTCGAATCAGTCAATTCGATAATATGAAATCCGAGGGGTGTCCGAACGGGTGGACTGATTTCACCGACATGCATTTTGCTGACTGCCGCAACAAAATCCAGCGGCATGCGATATTCGGAGAAAAATCCAAGATCGCCGCCGCGAGTCTTTGTTGCCTCGTCCTCGGATGTCAGCGTTGCAAGTTCTGACAAACCTTCACCGTGACTGACCCGGGTAGCGAGTGATGCAATCGCTCCGCTTTTTTCTTCGATCACCTCCGCTGGAGCTTCCGCCGGAGCGGCCAAAAAAAGGTGATTCGCTCGAAATCGCACTGGTTGAGAATAGGTCTCCAAATGTTCGTCATAATACCGCCTGGCCTCATCAACGCTCACACCAAGCTGATGCATGAGTTGATATTCAATCCATCGTCGCGCCCGCACATGATCTGCAAGTATTCGACAAAAAGATCCCCCGGAGAGCCCGCTCGCTCTCAACGCTGTTCTCCAGGCCTTCTTATTGCCGAACTGTGATTGACAGACGCCAAGTTCGTGACCAAGCACGGCCGCCGAGATTCTCTCGCGGGCAGCGAAAGAGTGAATGATCGCGTCCGCAACGAGACGAAAAATAATAGCATTCCTTTCCCTTATGTCGTTCGGTGGACGCTCATCTTTGCCGCCGGCTGCGTTGCGCATTTCCCCGAGCTCGCGTTGAACATCGGCTTCGTAAATCCCTTGGCCTTGTCCGAGCGCCAGTAAATGCCCGCGGCCGAACAATACCCCGATTGCATCCCGACAAGTAATCGAACCGGCCACTAATTGGCCGCATGTGATACCCGCGGCGCAGGCTCCCGCACACAATCCTGCGATTAAAAGCTGCCGCTTCACTTGAAAGCGAATTCGGTTAGATAATATGCGGCGACAGCTCCGACAATCTGCAAACTTTCCGCGCTCACTTTATCAATCGTATCATCGGCCGTGTGCCACCAGGCGAAATCAAAATCGATCACATCAATCGTCGGAACACCGATCGCATTCAGCGGTGTGTGATCGTCGGTGATTTCGCGGTCAAAATAGCTGAAATAGCTACGCCGCTTGAGAGCATCGGCCGATGCAAAGATGTCGTGCGCGATCTGCGCGGGCGAATCCGGCGCCAGCGTAATATTGAGGGAGCGATCGCCAACCATGTCGAACAAGATTCCGCCACGAAATTGTTTCGCAGTTTTGCTTTCCGCGAGCTGCTTGGCAAAATAACGGCTACCATAAAGACCATCGTTCTGGGAAAAGGTTTCGTAGGCCTCCTCGCCATCGAAAAACACGAGCTCGATCTTTGCGGCCAGGTTCGAATGATGACCTAGTATCCTCGCCAATTCCAAAAGCAAGCCGGTGCTGGAACCACCATCATTCGCACCAACAAATCGAATGGTCTGAAACGTCTTTGTGTCATAGTGAGAACACAACAAGAACGATGGCGCGGCATTGCCCGGCGCGGGAAACCGCGCAACAAGATTGACAAAATCAACTTTTCCGCGCGGCGTGTCGTCCCTGAATGCTTGTCGCGCGACCTGCCAACCTGCAAGTCGAAGTTGATTGTCGATGTAGGCCCGGGATTTTTCGATGGCCTCAGACCCAGGCGGACGGGGGCCCAACTCAACGAGACGCTGAACGTGGATGAAAGCTTTCTCGCCGGAAAATCCTTCCCAGAGCTGGCCTTGGGATGGGCGATGCGAATGCGCAGGACAAGCACTAAGGACGATTGAAAGAACGCCGCTTAAGAAACAAAGGCTACAGCGTTGACCTCCACGAATGAATGAAGGCGCGGTCCGCGTCATGCGCTTCAACTTCGCTGATGGCGAGTCAGCTTTCGCTCGCCCTCAAGCCGAGGGCGGTAATGATCCTCTGGAGATCGTCACTCCCGTAATAGTCGATCTCGATTCGTCCACGTTTTTCGCCGTGGTGAAGCGTGACGCGCGTGCCCAAATGTTGTTGCAGTCGATTTTGCAAGTCTTCAATTGCCGCGGAAGTAACGGTTAATTCCGCGGTTCGCGGCTTCCGTCGCGAGCGTCCGATCCCGAGCTGCCGCGCCACCAGCCGCTCCGTGGCCCGAACGGTCGCGTTGCGTCGCAAAACCGTTTCCGCGGCGAGCAGTTGCTCCTCCGGGGATTTTAATGCGAGCAAGACCTTTGCATGACCGACCGAAAGCAAACTCTGCCCAATCCAGACTTGAATTTGCGGATGCAGATCCAGCAAGCGCATCGAGTTCGCAACGGCCGCGCGACTGCGCCCGACTTTTAACGCGATATCTTCCTGGCGCATTCCAAATTCGCCCGCCAGCCTGGCGTAACCTTGCGCCTCTTCGATGGGATTTAGATCGGCGCGCTGCAAGTTCTCGATCAACGAAATCTCGAGGACTTCCAGATCGTTCGCTCTCCGGATAATCACCGGCACTTCGGTGAGCCCCGCCTCCTGAGCCGCGCGCCAGCGCCGTTCGCCAGCAATCAACTCGCACCGATCGCCTACCTGTCGCACGATGAGCGGCTGAATGATTCCATGTTGCCGGATTGAATCGACCAGCTCCTGTAATGTGTCAGGCGCGAAATCCTTGCGTGGCTGTAGCGCGCTCGGAACAATGCTCGCGAGGCTGACTTGGTGAATGTTTTCCCGTGGATCGACATCCTCGACCCGCGCCGGCGACGGGCGCCCACCAATCAGTGCGCCAAGACCTTTTCCGAGACCGGATTTCGCCATGCGGTTGAGGCTACCGGAACAGCTCTTCTAACGCAAACAGCAACGGCGACTGGACCGATAACCGGCGGTGTTCTTGCGCGTTTTCAGGTGGGCAGATAGCATGCGCTCATGCCGTGGGATCAGGTAGTTTTCACGCTCGGACACTCACCGGATCCGGACGATGCATTCATGTTTTATGCAATAGCAGAAAACAAAATCGATCTCCGTGGTTACCGGTTCGAACATCGACTTGAAGATATTCAGACGCTGAATGAACGCGCCCTTCGCGGCGAACTTCACATTTCCGCGATCTCGATCCACGCGTATGCGCACGTCAGCGACAAGTATGCGCTCATGCCATGCGGCGCGAGCATGGGAGATGGTTACGGACCAATCCTCATTAGCAACGGGACCAAGATTCCGCGCACGCGGTCGGATGATCAGGTAAAGAACTGGTTACGTTCTCAAGTAATCGCGGTGCCCGGTCGAATGACCAGCGCCTATCTCGCACTGCAGCTTTATCTCGGCGATTTCAAGCACGTCATCGTCCCGTTTGATCAAATCTTCGACGCCGTCAAAAACAACCAGGCGGGTGCCGGTCTCATCATTCACGAAGGGCAACTCACCTACGCGCGCTCCGGCTTTGCGAAGATTGTCGATCTTGGCGAATGGTGGAAAAGCAAGACGGGGTTGCCGCTGCCGTTGGGTGGAAATGTGTTGCGCAAAGATATCCCGCAATCAGTACGGCACGACCTCCTTCAGATCATGCGACAAAGTATCGACTACGGCCTTGCCCACCGCAGTGAGGCAGTGCGCCACTCATTACCATACGCCCGTGACATGGATGCAGAGCTCGCCGGAAAGTTTATCGGGATGTATGTCAACGATTACACCCGGGATTACGGCGATGCTGGGCGCGCGGCGATTCGTAAATTCCTGGGCGACGCACAGACCGCCGGATACATCGACAATCAAGTCGAGATTGAGTTTGTGGAATAACGGCAACCCGCCCTGGCGAATTACTTCTTTGTCTGCTCCGCTTTGCTCGTCTGCTTGACGACGAATGCTTTTACGCGGGCCGCTTCTTTTTGAAATCCATTCGTGAAATCATGCGTCCCGTACTCGAAGAGCACGATGAAGCAAAATGTGAAAAAAACAAAAAGGGCGAGCCAAAAAAGTCCGCGTAGCAACGCCATGCCTGAGATGCTAACGTAGGCAAACTGTTCGGTCAACGGCGCATATCCTCGCACAAACTTCGGATTGAACCGCGGGACGAAGCTGCCAAGCTATTCGCGCCATGCGCGTGCCGCTTCTCGATTTAGGCGAACAATACCGCGCCCTGGCGGCGCCGATCCGCGCGGAGATCGATGCCGTTTTGGCGAGCCAGCGTTTTATCCTCGGACCACAAGTAGAAGCATTCGAGAAAGCGATCTGTGACTATTGCCATGCGCCACATGCGATCGGCGTTTCATCCGGGACGGATGCGCTGCTTGCGGTTTTGATGGCGCTCGAGATCGGCCGCGGCGACGCAGTCATTACAACTGCCTACACGTTCTTTGCCACCGCCGGCTGCATCGCGCGCGTGGGAGCCAGGCCGGTGTTTGTTGATATCGATCCGCAGACCTACAACATCTCGCCGGCGGCAATTCAGCGTTACATCGCAGAAAATTGCCGAAGCGATGGGGACGGAGGATTGAAGAATAAGAGCGGAGAAAAAATCCGCGCGATAGTTCCCGTTCATTTGTTCGGGCTGTCCTGCGAGATGGACGCAATCCATCAAATTTCGGAACGCTGTCAGCTCGACGTGATCGAGGATGCGGCGCAGGCGATCGGAGCGGAATATCACTTCAATGGAAGAACAGCCAAAGCGGGAGTAATGGGTGAGGCCGGTTACTTCAGCTTTTATCCTTCGAAAAATCTCGGTGCCGCTGGAGACGCGGGTATGATTGTTTGCCGCGACGAAGGGCTGGCGGCGCGATTGCGAGTTTGCCGACAGCATGGGATGGAGCCGCGCTACTACCATAAGTTTATCGGGGGCAACTTTCGCCTGGATGAAATGCAGGCAGCCATCCTCAAGGTGAAGCTGCCGCATCTCGAGTCGTGGTCTGCTGCTCGACGTCGAGCAGCGGATTTTTATCGCGAAGAGTTCACGCGTCGCGAACTGACGAACCTAATTGCGCTGCCCGCCGAACCTTACCGCGTCCGTGGCCTAACGAATCACCACATCTATCATCAATATGTCATCCGCACGCAGAAACGCGACGAGTTACGTGAGTACCTCGCGAAACGCGAGATCGAGACCGCGATTTATTACCCGCTCGGGCTGCATGAGCAAAAATGTTTTTCTTATCTCGGTTACAAGAAAGGCGATCTGCCTGAGACCGAGCGCGCTGCTCGCGAGACGCTGGCGTTGCCGATTTACCCGGAGATCTCGCGCGAGGCACAACGCTATGTGGCCGAGATGATCGCCGAGTTCTTCAAATAAAGATCGACAATAATATTTACCGATCTGACGCTCATCTGCCGGCCAAATTACTTGCGAGGCGCACCCCGCCAGCCTATATCAACGCTCGCAAGCGAGGGGTAGGTTCCGGAGTGGCCAAACGGGGCAGACTGTAAATCTGCTGGCTTTACGCCTTCGCTGGTTCGAATCCAGCCCTGCCCAGTTCTTGCGGGCGCGAACGCCAACACGCTACTACTTTAGCGGCGGCGTTTGCGCGAACTCCGACGCGCCTGCGATCTGGTTTTCGCACGGCGGGTTTTTTTCGCGCGCGATCTGCTTGCGCGAGATTTTCGCCGCGCTCTCCCCTTCGCCGATTTGGCAACCGTACGGCGCTGTCTTGTTGATTTTTTCCCAGCTTTCCGCGACTTGGAAGATTTCTTTCCTGAACCGCTCTTCGGTTTGGATCTGCGCGGTTTCGCTGTCGGGACGATTGTTTGGCCGCGAGCCGCCGCGCTTCCCGCAAAAGCACCAACGACTCCGCCTACGACCGCGCCGACAGGGCCGGCGACACTTCCGATCGCAGCACCGGTCACCGCGCCAGCGGTTTGTTTTGAGATTCCCGGGATCTGGATGTTCTCCGATGATCGCAGGCTTTCTTTTTTTTGTGCGTCTGGTTCGTCAGGCATAAATCGCAGAGCTCCTTCTGTTTTGTTCGGTTGTCATCAAAAGGTGATTCGCACACCGAGTCTATCGCAGCCGTGCGCGAACCCTTTTCCGGAAAATTAGTGCCCGGTCTTCGACCAAGCCGTCGCGAAATTGTTGGCTTAGTGGCCCCCGCGCCGTTGCCCGCCGTCCCGGCGTCCGCCGCCGTAGCCCCCTCCACCACCATAACCACCGCGTCCACCGCCACCGCCACCGCCCGGCGGGCGAGCCTCACGGGGGCGGGCTTCATTCACGGTCAAAGCTCGGCCGTCTACCGTTTTGCCGTTAACTTGAGTGATGGCGTTTTGAGCTTCTTGTTCGGAGCTCATTGTCACAAACGCAAACCCGCGAGATTTGCCAGTGAATTTGTCCTGCATGAGCGTCACTTCCTGCACCGCGCCAGCTTGCGAGAAAAGCTCCTGCAGCTCGTTCTCCGTCGTGTTGAAGGAAAGATTTCCTACGTATAATTTAGTTCCCATTGAGTTTATTGTGGAAAACGCCGCTAGGTCACTGTTCCCGCTTATCGGATTTCAAATCGCCACTGAATAAACTCCAACTGACAATCCACCAACTTCCGAGCTCCGTTTCCGTTTCGGCCTCATTACTAAAGTGCCTTTTTTCAGAAAGCAACATCAAATCGAGGGTCAATTAGCCCATTACTAAAATGACGAGATCCACCGCGTTAAACGGAAAAAGTGGTCCGGCCCGCGTTGCGGTCGTAGCCGCCGGGATAATCAGCCCGCTGGGTTGCGGATTGGCTGAAACGCTCGATTCACTGCGTGCAGCGCGCGACTGCATCACGCCGGTCACAAGATTCTCCGTGGATCGATGCCGATGCAAAACTGCCGGTCAAGTCCCTGATGAACCTTTGGCACTTAGACGAAACGGACGACGTGAACGGCGCCTGCATCGCGCCTCGCGCATGTTAATCTTCGCCCTAGAGGAAGCGCTAACGCAAGATCATCAATTTAAGCCGGAATTGACGGTGATCGGCACGACAAGCGGCGGCATGAGCTACGGGGAGGATTATTATCGAGCATTACATCGACATGGTGATTTACGACGCTCCCCTACTTGGATTGCAAATTATCCACCGCAAAAACCGGTTATTGACGCGCAGGAAGCATTTGGCATATCCGCGCCTTGCGAAGTGATTGCCAACGCCTGTGCTTCTGGCACCAACGCGATCGGCCACGGCTTCGAATGTGTCCGCTCGGGTCGTTACCAGCGCGTCCTGACCGGTGGTTATGACGCGCTCTCGGAGTTGGTGTTTGTGGGCTTTGATTCGCTGCAAGCTTC
>DMCG01000093.1 GCA_003445855.1 Spartobacteria bacterium
GAACCGTCGCGCGTCGTGCTCGCCCATTCCGCAAGCCGGGTCAACTCGCTTTGTTCCGGGCCGGTGAAAAGCTCGTTTGCCTGTTGCAAGGCGCGCTCGAGGCGTCGCGGGCAAAGATAATTTTGCCGGCCTTTCATGAGCGACGCTTCAAATTCAACCGGCAAAACTTTTTTTAGGATCGGAATGTCTTTGTAAAGCAGCTGCTCCTGGAGATTGATCGTATGCGTCGAAACGATCGCCTTTTTGTGTTGCTCGAGCGCGAATAAAATTGCCGGCACGAGATAGGCGAGCGACTTGCCGACGCCCGTCCCCGCTTCCACGACAAGATGTCGATCTTCCTCGAGTGCGCGCGCCACCGCCACCGCCATCTCCTGCTGTTGCGGCCGGAATTCGAAATTTGCCGCCTTTGAAAGGAGCCCGTTTTCGGAAAAGATTGTGCGAATTCGTTCGACAAATTCGGTGCCAAGAGAATCTTTCAACGCGATCATTTGGAAATAGCCCAGCGTTTTAACGCCGGGTCATGATAATGGCCTTTTCGAAGGCCCGAAAGGGACGGCAGAATCCTCTTCGTTCAACGAGTCATATTCCGATGCGAATGATCCGGCAATGCTTCTTTCGTCCCGCGGCTGCGGGACTCGATTTGTTCTCTCCCTGAACACCCAGCGTTAAAACGCTGGGCTATTTCCTAGGCGAGCTCATCCCAATGTTTTTCCGCTTGAGCTTGCGAAACACTTTGGCGGCCCGCGAGAAGATCATCACGGCAACGCGCCAGCTGCTCCAATTCCTCGGCTGTTTGCCGCAGCTCGGGCACAGCAAAAATTTTGTCGAGCAGATACGAAGTCATCCACTTCCGCTCTTCCGGCGTCCGCCGATCGATGATCTCTTTTAATTCTGCCGTGCTCATTAACTTATCATGCTACAACCATGGTGATAGAGCAACCCACTGAAATTCGCTGCGACAGTGCTATTATAATTCCGCAAATCGAAATCCGAAATTTCTCGTGAGACTGCTCGATCGCTACGTCATTCGCAATTTTTTACAGGCCTACTTTTACTGCATCGCCGGTTTTATCTCGATCTGGCTCATTTTCGACATCAGCGACAATATTTCGACCCTTCTCGACGAACGAGTCGGCCTTTTCCTCGCCGTCCAGTACTACGTCACGCAGGTTCCGCAGGTTTTCATCATCCTTCTCCCGGTTTCCCTTTTGCTCGCGCTTCTTTTCTCGCTCGGGCGAATGTCGCGCGCGAATGAAATCGTCTCGATGTTGACCGCGGGCGTGAGCATCCCGCGCGTTCTCCTGCCGTTGATCGGCATGGGTTTACTCACGGTAGCGGCGACCATGGCGTTGAATTATTCGCTCGCGCCGCACGCCGAGATGGCGCGCAAAACATTTTTCTCCGAAGCGCGGTCGCATCCGGAAAGCCTGATCGAAGGACAAATCTTTCGCAACCGAACCGACGCGCGCACCTGGTTCATCCAGAACTTTCGCCCCGGGGGGACCACGTTCAACAGTGTCCAGGTGCTACAGCAGGATGAGCACGATAATATCGTTACCAACTATCTGGCGACGCGCGCCTTTTATCACCCCGAAATAAAAACCTGGGAGCTCGAACAGGTAAAAGTGGTTCACTACGATCCCGCCGGCAACATCATCGACGCGCAGATTTATCCTTCACTCAAGATCGACAACTGGAGCGAAACACCATTTCGTCTGGGCAGCGCCAATGTCCGCGCGGAATTTCTGAGCGTGCCGGAGCTGCGTGAATACCTCCGGTTCAACTCCGATTTCCCCGCAACTCTGCTGGCGCCATTCCGAACGCATTTTCAGTATCGCCTCGCCCTGCCGTGGACGTGTTTGGTGGTGGTGTGCATCGCCGCGCCGCTGGGCATCGGTTACTCACGCCGTGGTATTCTTTCCAGCGTTGCCGCCGCCGTCATTCTTGTTTTCTCGATGAATTTTCTCACGCATTTCTTTCTCGCCCTTGGCGAAGGCGATCGGATCGCGCCATGGATCGCCGCCTGGACGCCCAACCTTCTTTTTGCCGCGATTGGCCTCTATCTGCTGTATCTGCGCGCTTCCAACCGTGAAGCACCCCGCTTTCATCTGCTCAGCGCGCGCCGTATAGTTGGCCGATGAATCCGCTCCAAAACGAATGGGCGATCAAACATCGCGCGGACGCTTGTGCTTTCACGCACCGGCCTTTCGCGGCCGGTGAGTATTTTTACACTCTGCTTTTTCGCGATGCAGATGGCTATCGTCGCGAAGACTTGAGCGAGGATGCGTGGTTGAAGCGAAACGAGAACATTCAGCCGTTTTCATTCTGGAAAACGCGTTACGAACCTCTGCCAGCCCCATCACCCGAGCCTTTGGGCCAAGAAAATGCCGAACAACTTTTTCGGCGTCTGATTGCATCGGAAAAGCCGCCCGCGAACACATGCTACGTGCTGGCCGCCATGCTCGAACGCAAGCGTTTGTTGAAACAGATCAGGAGCGAAAACGCCCCAAACGGGCGTGCCTTGATTTATGAACACGGTGCGACCGGCGACGTTTTTATCGTACCCGAGCTACAATTACGGCTCGATGAACTGGAAAACGTGCAGAATGAAGTCGCCCAGTTGCTCCGCGCGGCGGCGGCTAATTGAAAGATCGACATGTACCCCTCGCTCCCATGGTTTTCCGGTTTTCCACTTTATCTCGCGCCCATGGCCGGAGTGTCCGACAAAATTTTCCGCCAACTCTGCAAGGAATACGGCGCGGACGTTCTGACGACTGAATTCGTTTCCGCTGAAGGAATTTTCCGGCGCAACGAGCGAACGCGCGAATATCTCGACTTCGACGAGATCGAGCGGCCAATCGGCGTGCAACTCTTCGGCGCCAATGCCGAGCACATGGCGGAAGCGGCCCGGAAGGTCGTGGATTGGGTGCACCCCGATTTTGTCGATCTAAACTTTGGTTGTCCGGTCAACAAAGTGGTGGCCAAAAACGGCGGCTCGGCGTTGCTGAAAGATTGCCCGACTTTGGCCAGCGTCGCAGTCGCGGTGGTGCGCGCCATCGCGCCGATGCCGGTCACGGCGAAGATCCGGATTGGATGGGACGCCGATTCAATCAACGCCGCGCGCGTCGCGCGGATTCTTGCCGAGGCAGGAATCTCGGCGATCACCGTGCACGGACGCACGCGCGCCCAAGGTTACTCCGGCGCCGCCGATTGGAACGTTATCGGAGAAGTTGCGGCCGCTGTTTCCATCCCCGTCATCGGGAATGGTGATCTTTCAAATGCCGCCGATGTCGCGAAACGTCGCCGTGAAACCGGAATTTCCGG
>DMCG01000242.1:0-5350 GCA_003445855.1 Spartobacteria bacterium
ACAATGCGATGCTCCTCATTGTAAATGCGCAGAAATTCGCGAACGCGCTTTTGGCTGACGACATCGAGACCGATGGTCGGTTCATCGAGAAAAAGCACGCGCGGCTCATGGATGAGCGCGGAGATCAGCTCCATCTTCATTCGCTCGCCCAGCGACAGCTCACGCACCATCACATTCATTTTGTGCTGAACCTCGAGAAGTTCGGACAACCCGCCGACGACTTGGGTAAAACGCGCGCGATCGATTCCGTAGATCGCGCGATTGAGCTCCAGCGATTCCTGCGCGGGCAGGTCCCACCAGAGCGCATTTTTTTGCCCCATGAGCAAACTGAATTGACGCTTCATTTCATTCCGGCGTTCCCACGGAACAAAACCGAGAACGCGCGCATCACCTGAAGTGGGGTTGAGCAAGCCAGAGAGCATTTTGAGCACGGTGGTTTTGCCGGCGCCATTCGGACCCAGGAACCCGACAAATTCGCCCTCGTCGATTTGAAATGAAACGCGCTCCGCCGCGTGCGTTTCATCGTAGCGCCGCCTAACCAGTCCCTTGATCGAACCTCGAAGCCCGCCCTCTTTTCGATAAGTGCGGTAGATTTTTGTCAGGTCGCGGGCTTCAATCGCGCTCATGCGGCTTGGTCGTTAGATCGACAATCCCCAAGATCGACAATCACGGCCGATCGATTTTCTTTGGCCACTACTACGCTACGCTTGATCGGGCTGGCGATTTTTTTTGCAAAAGCGGCAGCACTTTCTCGACCAGCGCATCGGCGGTGATTCCGTGTTTTTTGCGCAGAATCGGAATGGTGCCGTGCTCGATGAATTCATCCGGCCAACCGATGCGCACGACCGGCGTGTTGATCCGCTGGGAATGCAGATGCTCCATTACCGCGCAGCCGAAGCCGTTGAACAAGACGTGGTCTTCGATTGTGCAGACAACTTCCACGCTGCGCGCGAAAAATTCGAGCGTGCCGGTGTCGAGCGGCTTGATCCAGCGCGGGTTAATCAGCGCGACAGAAATCCCTTTCTCTTCGAGTTTGCGCGCCGCTTCTTCAGCAAGTTCGAACATGTTGCCCAAACCGAAAATCGCGACCTCGCGACCGTGTTGCACCACTTCGGCCTTCCCGATCTCGAGAAGTTTCGGTTCCGATTTGATTTGCGCGCCTGGACCAGAACCTCGCGGATAGCGAATGGCAATCGGGCCGGAGTTGTAGTTCGCCATGGTCCAGAGCATGTCGACAAATTCATCTTCGTTTTTCGGCTGCATGTGCAGCCAATTTGGGATATGACGAAGATAGCCGATGTCGAACAAGCCATGATGGGTCGGGCCATCGTCGCCGCTTAACCCGGCCCGGTCCATGCAGAGCGCGACGTTTAGTTTCTGGATCGCGATGTCGTGAATCGTCATGTCGTAGGCGCGTTGCATGAACGTGGAATAAATCGTCAGAAACGGTTTCAATCCCTGCGTCGCGAGACCGCAGGAAAAAAGCGCCGCGTGCTCTTCCGCGATGCCGACGTCGAAGTAACGAGTCGGATGCGCCTTGGCAAAATGCGCCAGGCCGGTTCCGCTCGGCATCGCCGCCGTGATGGCGACGATCTTCTGGTTGGTCTGCGCAAATTTCGCGAGCGTCTTGCCGATGATTTCAGAGTAAGTCGGCGTCGGCGTCGGCGCGGTCTCGCCCGTCTCAAGTTTATATTTGCCGAGTCCGTGAAATTTGTCCGGCTGCTTGATGGCTGGCTCGTAACCTTTGCCTTTTTTTGTGAGAATGTGCAGCAGCACCGGCTCGTCCTGAGTTTTCAAAAACTCAAATGTCCGGATCAGCAACGGGATATCGTGCCCGTCGATCGGTCCGTAGTAACGCAAGCCCAGTTCCTCGAAAATGACGCTCGGCACGATCAAACCTTTCACGCTTTCTTCGACTTTGTGCGCGAACTCCACCGCCGTTTTGCCGGCAATCGCCTGTACGAACTGACGCGCTTTTTCGTGCAGATGCGTGAACGTCGGGCTGGTCGCGATCCTGTTTAGGTAACTGGCAATCGCGCCCACGTTTTTCGCGATCGACCACTCGTTGTCGTTCAGCACCACGATGAAGCGCTTCGTGTTCGCTTTCACGTTGTTCAACGCTTCGTAACTGATTCCGTTTGTGAACGCGGCATCGCCCGCTACGACCACGACGTGTTCGTCGCCCCCCTTCAAATCGCGCCCAACCGCCATGCCGAGGCCGGCGGAAAGCGCTGTGCCTGCATGTCCGGCGCCGTAGCAATCGTGCTCGCTTTCGGTTCGCAAAAGAAAACCATTCAACCCGCCGTACTGCCGCATCGTTGGAAAGCGATCGAGACGGCCGGTGAACATTTTGTGCACGTAACCCTGGTGGCTTACGTCCATGACAAATCGGTCGCGCGGCGTGTCGAAAACGCGGTGCAACGCGATGGTCAACTCGACCACGCCTAAATTCGGCCCGAGATGACCGCCGGTTTGCGAAAGCACTTTGATGAGTTCGTCGCGCACCTCCTGCGCGAGCTGCGGCAGGTCTTGTTCGCGCAGCGCTTTTACATCAGCGGGCGAACGGATCCCGTCGAGCAAGCGCGCTGGTGTCGTCGCTCCTTCAGAAAAGTCTGACTTCATTGGTTTGCTCTCCTCTTTCATCGGTCGCCGCTTTGTTGTCGATGTTTGTTTCCGCCGCCGGTTCAAACTCTTTCACGATCGGTTTGCCGGCGCTGTTGCGGGCGATGATTTCGATCTTTTGCTCGGCGCTGGCAAGCCGTTCCTGACAAATTTTTACCAGATTCATTCCCTCTTCGTAACGAACAATCAAATCTTCCAGGGGCAACTTGCCCGATTCCATCTGTTCAACGATCGCCTCCAGCCGATCCATCGCGTTTTCAAAATTCAATGCCGCGCTGGGCTGTTTCGGCTTGCTGCTCATGGGCAAACTCAAA
Source organism: Spartobacteria bacterium (assembly GCA_003445855.1). Lineage (GTDB taxonomy): Bacteria > Verrucomicrobiota > Verrucomicrobiia > Chthoniobacterales > UBA10450 > UBA10450. The sequence goes on from DMCG01000242.1 coordinate 2,937, forward strand.
ACTAAGCACAGCGTCGCCGAAGGGAAAGCGCGAGTTGTGCGACGGTTGTTCGCCTGCGGTGCATTCCGGTTGTTGTCGATCTTGGCCGCGGCGCGAATGCGGCTTGCGTCGTTCGGAGGATATTATTAACTGGCCTCGCACATATGGCGCGCATTCTCTCTCTGATTTCGCGGCAGGACGCCCGGCACCGTTTGTTCTTTGCGCTGGCTGCCGCAACTGCTGTCTTTCTTTTCCTGCGCGGTCGCGTGCGCCTTTCCATGGAAACGATCGCGACCTGGGATGCATTCGCGTTTTGCGTGCTCCTGCTCGCGTGGCTGACAATTTTAACAACGCCCGTCCACAAACTGCGGTCGCGCGCCAAAGAACAGGATCTCAGCCGATTCGTGATTTTCATCTTTGTTGTCGTCGCGGCTTGTGCCGCGCTTTTTGCCGTAGGGTTTCTGATCAGTGTGAACAAGGCCGAGTTGCGCGGTCATTTCACTGCCCATCTGATTCTCGCGCTCGGCACGGTCGTCTTTTCCTGGTCGCTCGTGCACACGGTTTTCGGGTTGCGCTATGCTCACACTTTTTATGGCGATAGCGATGATCCTGGCGCTGATCAACACGCGGGCGGTCTCTTATTTCCGGGCGGACGCACGCCCGACTATTTCGATTTCGCCTATTTCTCGTTCGTCGTCGGCATGACTTGTCAGGTCTCGGATGTGCAAGTTATTTCCCGAAAAATGCGGCGCCTCACGCTGCTGCACAGCGTCCTTTCCTTTGGCTTCAACACGGTCATCCTCGCGCTTCTCATCAACACCGTCTCGAGCCTGCTGTAAGTCCGGGTTGATCGTGGCATCGGCATCCTGCCGATGAACACGCGCGGGAAGCGCGTGCCACGCCGCGAGCCGTGGCACATCCGATGCTGGGTAATTCGGAAACAAAAACTACCGCAATGAAGACTCCCAAAAAAATTCTGTTGATCGATCATGAGCCGGGCGTCACGCGACTCGTTAGGCAAGCCCTGGAAAAAGCCGGCAAATATCTGATTCAGGAAGAACACGATGACCGGTCGGCATTGCAGGCCGCCCGCTCGTTCCAGCCGGATTTAATCTTGCTCGACACGACGGCAAGCAGCCCGGACGGACAAGTTCTTGAGCGGCAAATTCAGACAGATGCCCTGCTCAGGGACACCCCATTGCTTCGTTTAAGCAGCCTCAAATCGGAGAGTCAAATGGTCTCCGGCGGCATTCTCAGCGGCTACAGTTTTTTTGCCGCGCCCATTCGCATCGAAGAAGTTCTCCGTGGAGTCGAGGACCTGCTCTTCGGCAAAGATTAATTCGCTCCGCGAACAAAAACTTGTAGGGGAAGCCGTTGGCTTCCCATGGGGCGACAACGTCGTCCCCTACAGACGCGTTAGATTAATCTGTAGCCGCGTCGCTCCGCGAAGCGCGGCGCAAAAGCACCAAGACACACATGGCGTCGCGTCGCCCGGAGGGCGACATCTACAATCCGATTTGTTTCAACTGTTTGAGATCGTCCGCGTTGTCGATCTTCAAAATAAAAATCCAGCTTCTCTGATTCCACTTGCGCGGTTGCAGGCGGCGGGATTTTAATACTCTAGCTATTATGATTTCGCCGATGGAATGGACCGCGTCGAAATGCTCTGACTCGTAGACTAACGATGACGAAAGCGCGCACGTTTCTGCGGATCTGGCGGCGGAAAGAAAAGGCGAAGTCGAATGATCCTTTCCCGATGCCTTTTTATGGCGTTTGGGGATCTGTCGCTCGGTTCGCGGCAGAGATTTTGGCAAGCGATTTCATGGCGGAAATGGTTCGGCGTCGCGATGAACATGGCAGCCATGGTTTGATGGGAGAGTTGGATTGCGCGACCCTCTATGCGTTGACGCGCTGGCAGCGTCCGAACGTAGTCGTGGAATCGGGTGGATTTGTCGGAATGTCCTCGGCCTTTATTCTGAAAGCACTCGCGGACGAACGCCTGACAAGTGCAAAGTTATATAGCATCGAGTGGAACAAAGAGTGCGAGCACGGGGCTTTGGTTCCAAACGCATTGCGCACACAGTTCGTGCCGCTGATGGGGAGGGTGGAAGATTTTGTGAAGCGCGGCCAACTGCCGTCATCAATCGATATGTTTTTGCACGATAGCTCACATCGTTACCGGCATATGCTTTGGGAGTTCGGGCAATTCTGGACGCGCCTCCGCGACGGCGGCCTCCTCGTGTCACACGATGTTCATTTCAACGCCGCCTTTCCAGAGTTTATCGCCCAGACCTACGTGCACGACAAAAAAACCGGACTCTTGAACGCGGCTCGCACCTCCCACTATGAATGGGGCCGGTGGGGCTACATGGGCTTCGTCATCAAAAAAGCAGTCTAAGCCGTAAGCCGAACCGCGCGTGACCCGCACTTGTTCC
>DMCG01000242.1:5740-6605 GCA_003445855.1 Spartobacteria bacterium
CCAGCAGATTAAAGGAAATGGAAATGCGCTACTCTATCGACGAAATACTGCGGGCGTAACCCGCAGGCGGTGGCGAACCGCCTAACGAGTGGGCCGGTAGGTCAGCTGATCGCGGCGCGATAAGCAGCTGCGGCCTTTAAGTTGTTGAGTTGCTCGACGTCATCGATTCTGAGCAAGAAAATCCAACCTTCACCGAATGGATCAGTGTTGATCAGCTCTGGCTTTGATTCGAGGGCCTTGTTTACATCGACAACTGTGCCCTTCACCGGCGCATAAATATCGCTCGCCGCTTTTACTGATTCGACCACGGCGATCGCTTCACGCGCGTTCGCTTGCCGATCTTTCTTCGGCAGCTCGACGTAAACGACATCGGTCAATTCCGACTGCGCGTGATCGGTGATGCCGACGCGCACATTTTCACCTTCGCGGCGAATCCATTCGTGCGTCTCGGTGTAAAGCAAATCGTCGGGAACGTTCATGATTTTTTGTAGAGCGGTTTCTTCTCGATCGTGGCCGGAAATTTCTGCCCGCGAATTTCGATGTCGATGTTTGTTCCGGCTTTCGCGTGCGGAGCCGAGACATACGCCATTCCGATCCCATAATTCAAGCTTGGCGAAAGTGTGCCGCTGGTGATTTCTCCGATACGCTCGCCGTTGTCGAAGACCGAATAATGCGGGCGCGGCGGCGGCCCTTTCCCCTGCATCCGGAACGATACTAGTTTTTGCGCCGGACCATTTTCCTTCGCCTTCAGCAAGATTTCGCGGCCGATGAAATTAGGTTTCGTTAGATCGACAAAAAAGCCGAGGCCTGCCTCGATCGGGTTCCGCTCCGGTGACAGATCGGAGCCGTTGAGCGGATAACACAT
>DMCG01000098.1 GCA_003445855.1 Spartobacteria bacterium
GGTTATCGGAAAGCGTTGCGCCTGATGCGGCTGGCCGAAAAATTCGGCATGCCCGTGATATCGTTGATCGATACGCCGGGCGCATTTCCCGGGATCGGTTCCGAAGAACGCCACATTTCGGAAGCGATTGCGGTAAATCTGCGCGAAATGATGAGCCTGCGCGTGCCAATTATCGCTGCTGTGATCGGCGAAGGCGGCTCGGGTGGCGCGCTCGGCATTGGTGTTGCGGATCGCGTATTGATCTTTGAGAACGCATACTATTCGGTCATCAGTCCGGAAGCATGCTCGGCCATTCTGTGGCGGGATCGGCGTCACGCTCCGGAGGCCGCGGAGGCGCTGAAACTGACCGGGCAGGATTTGCTGAAACTCGGAGTTGTCGATGAAATCGTTCCAGAACCGGAGGGCGGCGCGCACCGCGATTATGATTTATCGGCAGCAAATCTTGGCACTGCGTTGCGCCAAAACTTGCAGCGCGTCGTGGAAACGCCTATCGCAGAACTGTTGAAGAAGCGCTACAAAAAATTCCGCGCGCTCGGCAATTTCGCTGAGGGAAAAAACACAGTCCCATCCTCGCGTTCTTAACCGTGTCTCGAGGCAGTTTTTGTCGATTGATCTGTCTCGCCTGGTTCGGCGTGTTCTTTGCGCTTCCGGTTGGTAATGCGATCACGGCAGATTTTCGCCATAGTCGCGACACCTTCGCTTTCGTAAACGCTACCGTGTTCAAATATCGCGCAGGTCATCCATATCTCCGACCAAGATCGACAAGTAAAGATCCGGCGAATGAATATAACCGCCGCTGCTTCGTCATGACGCGCGCGGCGATGCAATTTTACAAATTCGCCCGCTTCGATCCGCGGAGCACTCCGCTCGACGACCGCGCGCTGGCCGCTCGCATTCGCGCTGTCACGCGCCGAGCGCCCTGGCATGAATCATTGCCGCAAAATCACCGTGTCGTTTTCCCCGGTTACGCCAATCTGCGCGAAATGAGCAAGGCGCGCGCGCACGTCTTGCAGAAGAACATCGGGCTCGGATGGCCGACTTATCTCCGGCTGGGCAACTTCCGCATGTTCTACAAACACGATCTGAAATATCAGGAAAAAACTTACGCGAACCTCGATGCTGCCCTCGCCCGCGGCGATTTGTTCGTTGGTTATCTCTCCACCTATCCGAGCCTGGCAATCAATCACTCCATCCTGGTTTACGCGCGAAAAACTGCTTCTTCGGAAAACGAACATTACCTCGTTTACGATCCGAACCACGCCGAAGCGCCGCGCGAGCTAACTTGGTCGCCCCGGGAGCATGCGTTTTCTTACCAGAAAGACTCGGACTTTATCGGCGGCTTCGTTCGCATTTATCAAGTTTACGGCAAGTGGTTGCAATGATTGTCCACTACGATTCTTGAGATAAGAATACGAAAAATGCTAAACAATCCAAAATCCGCACCCACCCCACCGCCACCCGCGCCGCCGCCCAAGCCCATACCGGAACCTCTACCTCCAAATCCGCCGGAGCCTCCCATCGGCAGGTAATCGCATTTGCCGCTCTGTCGTTATCGAATAATTCGCGATTGGTGCCTGCGCCGGAAACAAAAACCGCAACGCTGGATCGACACGCGTGGCCCAGGCAGCCTCGCTGTGATCGGCGCCCCCAATCTCCACATATTGAAGATCGTCGTAAAGTTTCCAGCCTTTCTCGGCGAGACGACTGCCTAACTCCCGCGCTTGTTCCCAACCGGGCTCGTTTGTTCCGGTATCGAGCCAGATTTTCAACGGCGGCTTTTGTTCGATTAAATCAACCAGTCGATAGATCGCAAAATCGTCCCACCAGATCGACGGCGACATGACGACAAGCCGGGTGAAGGCGTGCGGAAACAAAATTCCGATCGCGAGCGTGACCAGGCCGCCTAGCGACGATCCGCCCAAGCCGGTAAATTCCGCTTCGCGTTTCGTGCGATACTTCTTGTCGATGTACGGTTTGAGTTCCTCGATTAAAAATTGCCCATATTGACGCGCCAGCCCGCGGCTGCGCTTCTTTCGTTTCGCCTTGGCGTCAATGACACCGCCCGTCGGCGCATATTCGTGAATCCTATCCTCTCCCATATTTGCAATCGCCACGATAATGAGCGGCTCGATCAACTTTTCTCGAATCAGTCGCTCCGCCGTTTCATCCACACCCCATTCGACACCGGAGAACGAAGTAGCGGCATCGAAAACGTTCTGGCCGTCGTGCAAATACAGAACCGAATATCGCTGGCGGGAAAAGCGCCGGTAGCCCGGCGGAAGGTAAACAAGCACGTCGCGCCGGTTGCCGAGAACCTTCGACGGAAACCCGCGATGTCGTTTGATGTTTCCCGTGAGCGTGTGTTTGGCCATTCCAAAAACAGACGCATCGCTGAACATGTCGATCTTGTCCAACATCTGCGTTTGGTAGGGACGCACCTCCGCGGGCGTCCGTCGATTTCTCTTGTGTAGAGTTAACTCGCGCAATAAGTCGGACGGCTCGGAGATCCGTCCCTACCTGAAATGAAAGAACGCTACATTAAATGGTACACGCCTTATCTGAGCCGCGAGTTTGAGATGCTCGCATTCGGTGACGGCGGCGGCCTGCCCCTCATCCTGTTTCCGACCTCGTTCGGTAGTTATTACCAGACTAAGGACTTCGGCCTCGTTGGCGCGGTCGCTGGATATGTCGATGCCGGCAAGGTTACGGTTTATTGCCCGGACGCGATCGATCTCGAAAGTTTTTACAACAAAGCGATTCACCCTGCCGACCGCATGCGTACGCATAACGCCTACGAAAATGTGATCGTGCATGACGTGTTCGGTCTCGCGCGGCGAGAATGCTCATCTCATCGCGTCGCGGTCTGCGGTGCCAGCCTCGGCGCGTATCACGCGGCCAACATCGCCTTCCGGCATCCTGACTTGGTGAGCCATCTCTTCAGCTTGAGCGGCTCGTTCGACATCAGCTCATTTTTCGACGGCTATTACGACGACAACATTTATTTCAACAGCCCGTTTCATTATCTGCCGAACACGACCGACCCGTGGAAATATAATCACATGGGCATCATCATCGGCACGGGAGAATGGGACAACACGCGTCACGAATCGCTTCGGCTCTCAGAGATTCTGAATTCAAAAGGCGTCCGCCATTTTCTCGATGACGGAAAATGGCGCGGCCACGATTGGAATTATTGGCGCGACATGCTGCCGTATTATTTATCGATTTTGTGAAAGATTTATTCGTCCACAGATTTCGCAGATTTACGCAGACTAGGAAAACGAGAATCTCTCTCTCTGAAAATCGGCGTAAATCTGCGTAATCTGCGGACAACATCTTTATGAAGAAAATCGGGATCCTTTTCGGACAGGAACAGAGTTTCCCGCCGGCGTTTGTCGAGCGGGTGAATCAAAAAACCGGCGGCAAAGACATCGTCACCGAATTCGTCAAGATCGACAAGGTGGTCCAGGGCGAGCCGTGTGGCTACGATGTGGTGATCGATCGCATCTCGCAGGACGTGCCGTTTTATCGTGCCTGGCTCAAGAACGCCGCGCTCACCGGCACCGCGGTGGTGAACAATCCGTTTTGGTGGAGTGCCGACGAAAAGTTTTTCAACAATGCGCTTGCCACCAAGATCGGGGTGGCCGTTCCGCGCACCGTGCTTCTGCCATCGAACCAACCGCCGCCCGATACGAACGACAATTCATTTCGCAATCTCGCCTACCCGCTGAATTGGGAAAAGATTTTCAACTACGTTGGCTGGCCCGCGTTCTTTAAACCATTCGCGGGCGGCGGTTGGAAAAACGTTTACCGGCTGCATAACGCGGACGAATTTTTCCGCGCTTACAACGAGACCGGCCAGCTCGTCATGATGTTGCAGGAGGAAGTGAAGTTCGACATGTACTTCCGCTGTTACTCCATCGATCAACGCCATGTGCGCGTCATGCCGTACGACCCGCGGCATCCGTATCATTTGCGCTATCAAACCGAGTGGCAGGCGCCACCGGAAGTTTTGCCGAAAATCGAGCAAGGCGTCCTCACGCTGAATCAGTACCTCGGCTACGACTTAAATACGGTCGAGTTCGCGATCCGCGACGGCGTGCCGGTGGCGATCGATTTCTGCAATCCCGCACCTGACGCGGAAGCGGCGAACGTCGGCCAGGCAAGCTTTGAGTGGGTGGTGGAGGCCGTTTCGGAAATGGCGATCCGTAAAGCGCGCGAGCACAAACCCGACCGCGACAATTTGAGCTGGGGTAAATTCATCCAAGCGGCGGTGACGCAGCGCTCGTTAGGCGACCTGGCCTAAGATCGACATCCACAGATTACGCAGATTCTCGCAGATTACAGAAGCAGAGGGGTCCTTCTGCTTTGGAAATAATCTGTGTAAATCTGCGAAATCTGCGGATGTTTTCCTTCCGCTTAAATGAAGAAAGACCACACTTACACTCTCGGCATCGAAGAGGAATTCGCGATTGTCGATCCGGAGACGCGCGAGCTTCGGTCGCATATTCAGGAAATTCTTGAGGGCGGCAAAGTCACGCTCAAGGAGCAGATCAAACCGGAGATGCATCAATCCGTGGTCGAGATCGGGACGGAAATCTGCCAGTCGATCGGCGATGCGCGCACGCACGTGGTCGAATTGCGGAGCAAACTCGCTGAGCTTGCCGGCCGCAGCGGATTGAAAATAGCGTCGGTCGGCACGCATCCTTTTTCGCACTGGCGCGATCAGCTCATCACCGAGGGCGAGCGTTACAAAGAGATCGTGAAGGACATGCAGCAACTCGCGCGCGCGAATCTAATCTTTGGATTGCACGTGCACGTCGGAATTCCGAACCGTGAGTCGGCGATTCACGTGATGAACCAGGCGCGTTATTTCATGCCGCACATTTACGCGCTCTCGGTCAACTCGCCGTTTTGGGTTGGGCAGGACACGGGATTAAAAGGTTATCGCTTGAAAGTGTTCGAGCGGTTTCCGCGCACCGGCATTCCCGACGCGTTCGAATCGCTCTCCGAGTACGAAGATTATTGCAAGCTGCTCGTCAAGACCGGTTGCATCGACAACGCCAAAAAAATTTGGTGGGACATTCGGCTGCACCCGTTTTTCGACACGCTCGAGATGCGCGTGTGCGACGCGCAATCGCGCGTGGACGACACGCTCGCCATCGCCGCGCTCATCCAGGCCGTTGTCGCAAAGCTCTACAAGTTGCTGCGCCAAAACATGACCTTCCGTGTTTATCGCCGCCGGCTGCTAGATGAGAATCGCTGGCGCGCCACGCGCTACGGCATCGACGGCAAGCTGATCGACTTCGGCCGTGAAGCCGAAGTCGAGACGCGCAGTCTTTTAAATGAACTGCTCGAATTCGTTTCGACTGAAGTTGATGAACTGGGCAGCAGAAAAGAAATGGCGCACATCGAACGGATCATGCGTGAAGGCACGGGCGCGGATCGACAGCTCGCCGTGTTCGAGCGCACGGACGACATGAAAGCGGTCGTCGATCAAATCGTGGATGAAACCTACGAGGGTTTGAGCGTTGCATAGGCAAATGAAAACCACGTCTTCACTCTTGGCATCGAGGAGGAATTTCAAATTATCGATCCGGAGACGCGCGAGCTTCGTTCGCACATTCAAGAGATCCTGGCCGACGGAAAAATGTTCCTAAAAGAGCACGTCAAGCCGGAGATGCACCAATCGGTCGTCGAATTGGGGACGGAAATTTGCAGCGACACGGGTTGCGCCCGCCAGCAGGTGATTGAGCTTCGCAGCTGGTTCACAAATCGGAAATCACCCGTGGCAGGAACGCGGCACGCAGCGCGTTGAGGACCGCAAGGACGTCGATCACTTCCTGGGTGAGTGCGCCGGCAACGGGACTCAAATGACCGGAGGCCGCGACGAACATCCCGACAGCGCTCAGGGTCATTCCGCCCAGCGCGCTTTGCAGCACAATTGCGCGCATCCGGCGGCTGATGTGCATGAACTCATCCACTTTTTTGAGTGAGCTTTCCAGCGCCACAACTCCCGCCGCTTCCGCGGTGACGTCGCTATTTTGACCAATCGCCATGCCAACGGTTGCGGCCATCATTGCGGGCGCATCGTTGATGCCATCGCCAACGTAAAGCGTCTTTCCGTACGTATTCTCGGCGCGAACGATCTCGACTTTTTCTTCGGGTGTTTTCTGCGCGTGAATTTCGCCAATGCCGAGTTCCTGCGCGAGATAACGCACCTCCGATTCGCGATCGCCCGAGACAATCATCACGCGTTCGAAATGATGCTTTGGCCCGAGGTGCTTGATAAACGACAAGCCCTCAGCACGCGGGGCGTCGCGGAAGCGGTAGGTCGCGGCGTAACGGCCATCGATTAGGACAATGCATTCAAGTCCGCTGCCCACGGAATGAAGCTGCGATGCCGCGGCGTTGTTCTGCTTGAGAAATTCTTCGCGGCTGGTGATTTGCACTTCGCGGCCAGCGACAATTGCGCGCAAGCCCTGGCCCGGCGGCTCGCTGATGCGGGAAGCTTCCTGCAATTGAAGTTTTTGCTCACTGGCGGCGGCGAGAATGGCGCGAGCGAGCGGATGTTTGGAGTAAAGCTCCACGCTTGCCGCGAGCCGGAGAACATGCGGTTTTGAAAACTCGGATGCGACAAACTCTTCGGTCAGCTTCGGCTCGCCGTAAGTGAGCGTGCCGGTCTTGTCGAAAATCGCGGTTCGGCAACGGTCAATTTGCTCCAGCGTGACAGGGTCCTTTACGATGATGGCACGTCGCGCACACAGCGAGATCGAACCGATGATTCCGATAGGGATCGCGATGAGTAGCGGACATGGCGTGGCGATCACGAGCACCGCGAGAAAACGCGTCGCCTCGCCGCTGACGGTCCACGCGATGATGGCGAGCGCAACTGCGAGCGGCGTGTAAAGCGCGCCGAGCTGATCGCCGAGGCGGCGCATCCGCGGCCGATGCTGTTCCGACTCGCGCATGACCTCCATGATTTTCGCGTAGCGCGAATCAACGGCGCGCTTCGTGGCTGTGATCGTCAGCGCCGATTCGCCATTGATCGCGCCGGAGATCACAGTCGAGCCCGGCGCCTTCGTGATCTTGAACGGCTCACCGGTCAGGAAAGATTCATCCATCATGCCGTGTCCCTCAACCACGACACCATCTACCGGACAAATGTCGTGCGGGAAAACAGCGAGCATGTCGCCGACGGCGACCTCGTCGAGGGCAACGTTGATGATCTGCGAGTCTCGCCGGCGATGCGCGGCGGATGGAACGCGCTTTGCTAATGCGCGCAGGACTGATGTGGCGTTGCGCACGGCGTAGCTTTCGAGCGCCTCGCCACCGGCGAGCATCAGGACAACAATCGCGCCGGCCAGATATTCGCCCAACAAGACCGCACTCACGATTGAGATTCCTGCGAGCAAATCGGAACCGAACTCGCGTTGCGCCAATTTTTTCAGCAGATCGTAAAGCAGCGGAATTCCGCCGAGGGCAAGAGTTGCCCAGAGCGGAATGTGCTGAACGATTGCGTTCGTGTGCAGACCGAAACGGAGCAGGAGATGCGCGGCGATTCCCGCGAGGGAAAGGACCGTGATCAAGCTCATCGTCCGTCGCCAAACGTCAGTCATTGATGTCGCAAGCGTATGTTTTCGCCAAGAGTGACCGCCGGTTTTGTGCGATAAAATAAAAGCTTGGCAAGCTCTGCTGCCACGATGTAGGCGACAACAATCAGCGCAATGATCGGATAGAAATGCGCTGGCATCGGCTGAAACCCGAGCACTCCAGCGAATGGCAGGTGCGGCGTGAGCGCGGTCACGAGGACAATGGCCGCGGTTGCGAGATCGCCAAAATGATAGCTGCGTCACTCGGGTCCTGTAGAAAGATCGACAAGATGGCCGCACCGATGAGAATGAGAACAATCTGCGGATTTCTTTTCCTTTCCATTAGGGTTTAAATTGTAAGGGCGATGAGCGTGAAAGACCACGTCTTCACTATCGGCATCGAGGAGGAATTCCAGATCATCGATCCGGAGACGCGCGAGCTGCGCTCGCACATTCAGGAGATTCTGGCCGACGGCAAAATGATCTTGAAAGAGCACGTCAAGCCGGAGATGCATCAATCGGTCGTCGAATTGGGGACCGAAATTTGCAGCGACATGGGTTGCGCGCGCCAGCAGGTGATCGAGCTTCGCAGCGAACTGGCGACTCTGGCGGCGC
>DMCG01000100.1 GCA_003445855.1 Spartobacteria bacterium
CCGTTCGCTACCTCTGTTTATCAGATGGAATTCTGGGGCGACCGCATGACTTTGAGAGACCCCAACGGCTCCAAGCTCGAGTTTACAAAGATACGATAAAATTGCGGCTGATTGTCTTGAGCTGAGGATCGTAAGTGATAAGTGACTACTGACCGATGAAGACTCCAAGCGAAGCAATATACGTGATGCAGATCCTGGTCTCAGCGTTTCTTGCGATTCTTTTCCTGCAATCGGGCATCGACAAGGTGGTCGACCGGCGCGGAAACCTCGACTGGTTGAAAGGACATTTCGCCAAAAGTCCGCTGGCTGGAATGGTGCCGCTGATGGTTCTCGCGATCACAATCCTTGAGATCGCAGCCGGAGCTTTGTCCGCGATTGGATGCGCGCTGATAATTTTTTCGCGCGATACAACTCTCGCATTCTACGGTGCGGCCGTCGCCGCCATGTCGATCTTAGCGCTCTTTTTCGGTCAGCGAATGGCAAAGGATTATGCCGGCGCCGCTGTCCTCGTTCCTTATTTTTTTGTGACGTTGATCGGGATTTATCTGCTCGCGCGTTGAGTGTTCCTAAAAGAAGAACCTCGCACGAAGGCCACAAAGGCCACAACGTTGGGATCGAAGACATCAAGTTGGAGTCCTTCGTGTCCGTTGTGGACTCTGTGCGAAGATGAGTTGGGCGGAAAACATGCGCAAGATTAATACGAAGGACATCGCCGAGGACGCCTGGTCTTCGCCGAAGGGAAAGTTTAGTAGCGCAGGCAAGAGCGTCTCGATTGCGCTGGGGCGAAAAGAATCTTCGACCGACTTGCAAGATCGACATCCTTTCGATCTCGAAATCCTGCGCATTCCTCCCGGAAAAACTCCATACCCTTACCACTCGCACAGCGCGCAATGGGAATTGTATCACGTCGTTTCGGGCAAGGGCATTGTTCGACACAAAGATGGGACGACGCCAATTGAAACCGGCGACGCATTTATCTTCGGACCTGACGAACCTCATCAACTTACCAATAACGGCAAGGAGGACCTCATCGTCTACGTTGTCGCCGATAATCCAATCGGCGAGTCGGCGTATTATCCCGACAGCAAAAAATGGCTCGTGCGCTCGCCGGAAAGACGACTTATGCGCTCCGATCCGTTGGACTACTTCGACGGCGAAGAGTGAGCGTTATTTGGCTGTCATCGAGACGGTCTTGAGATCGAGCTGCACGGCGGAACCTTTTTGCCACGCGTCGGCGTTGGGATCGACCTTCGCATCCGGAATGTCGGCCCGCGCCGCTTTCTTGGCCGCAACGGAAACCGAATAAAGCTTGTCGCGTTCGGCTGCGACCTTTGCATCCAATTGACCGTCTTTGGTGAATGCCATCATGAGTTGTGGAATACCGAGCGGCAGCTTGTCACCGCGATCCACCTGCCATGTGTGCCAGGTTTTGCCATACGTGCCGATGAGGACTTTCATCAAATCTTTTTCGGCGGCTTCAGGCGCGCCCGGCGCGGTGAGCGCACCGGATTTCACTTCGTAGTTGTGGCTGTGCCAGAACTTTTTTTCATCGGCCGGCAACGATTCGAAGATTTTTGCGCTGACGATGTATTCGACCCCGATGAGGTGGGCGTCTTTCTTTTCCGAATCGTAGAGCACGCATTGCAGGACTTCGTCGCTCAGATGCGCGCAATAATGTTGCGCGATGAGCTGTCGTTTCATGTTGCCGCTGTAGAAATGAATCCCGCAAACGTGGGCATGAATCGCGCTGATCGGCGCCAGATCCGGGCCCGGCTCCGCGCTCTTCGGCGCAGCCGGTGTTTCCGCGGAGCCTGGTGATTGCGCAAAGGCCGACGCCGCGACAAAGAGAGACGAGATTAAGAGACTAAGAGTTTTCATATAAACAATTTGCTCCTTCTTTTTGTGGTTTGAAGCTGACGGCAAAGTCTAAGGAATCGCCGCTTAGTTAGGCAAGACCGATCTGCCAAATGAAATTGTCGATCTTGCGGTAACATGGAAACCCGCTCCCGGAATAAAGTGGCGCGGCGCGGCGGGCGGAGCAGATTAGGATGTGCACCAGGTTGCCCGTGCTGACATAGATTGGAAAGCTCTTCGCGAGGATTTCCCGATCCTGCGCCAGCAGATCCGCGGTCATCCCTTGATTTACTTTGACAACGCGGCGACCTCGCAGAAACCGAGAAGGGTGCTTGATGCGCTGAGGCATTATTACGAGCACGAAAACGCCAATGTGCATCGTGGTCTGCACGAGCTGAGCTTGCGCGCGACGGAAGCCTACGAAAATGCGCGACAACGGGTGGCGAGTTATCTGGGCGCCGCGAGTGCCGATGAGATCGTCTTCACCCGTGGAACGACGGAAAGCATAAACCTGGTGGCGCAGGCGTGGGGCGGAAAATTTCTTCGCGACGGAGATGTGATCCTGCTCACGGAAATGGAGCATCACAGCAACCTGGTGCCCTGGCAGTTGTTGGCTGAGGGAACCGGCGCGCGGCTTCGCTTCGTCCCAGTGCGCGACGATGGCTCGCTCGCGCTCGAGCAGCTCCCGTCTTTGCTCACGCCTGAAGTGAAGCTGTTCGCCTTTACGCACATCTCGAATTCTCTCGGCACAATCAATCCGGTGGCCGAGCTTTGCCGAAAAGCTCGCGCGGTCGGCGCGCTTTCGCTCGTGGACGCGGCCCAAAGCGCCGGACATCTGCCAATCAATGTGCGCGAGTTGGGCTGCGATTTCCTGGCATTCTCCGGACACAAAATGTGTGCGCCAACCGGCATCGGCGCGCTCTACGGGCGCGCCGAGATTCTCGATTCACTCCCACCCTGGCATGGCGGCGGTGAGATGATCGTCAGCGTCACGTTGGAAAAAAGCGCGTTCAAGAAAGCGCCGCATCGATTTGAGGCCGGCACGCCGAATATCGCCGGCGCCATCGGATTGGCCGCAGCCATCGATTATATTGAGGGGATCGGACGCCCGGCAATTTTCGAACACGATGCACATCTTGCCGGCTATGCGGCAGAACGCCTCGCTGAATTGCCCGGGATGCGTATGCTCGGACCATCTGGACAGCGCGGCGCGCTTGTTGGTTTCGTCATGGACGCGGCGCATCCGCACGATCTAACGACGTTCGCCGATCAGTACGGGTTGGCGATGCGCGGCGGACACCATTGCAATCAGCCCCTGATGCGGAGATTCGGCGTGACCGGGACGACACGCGCCAGCTTTTACTTTTACAACACGAAGGCGGAAATCGATCGAATGATTGAAATCCTCCGCGCCGCCGTGCGTTTCTTTTCATGAGTTTGGAACTGGAAGAACTTTACCAGGACGTGATTCTCGATCATTCGCGACGACCGCGGAATTTTGGAAATCTCGCGGACGCCGCCGTGCTGGTGCATGGCGATAATCCCGCGTGCGGCGACGAGATTCATCTCGGCGTAAAATTCGGGCCCGATGGAGGCTTGCAAGATATCAAGTTCACCGGACACGGCTGCGCCATTAGTCAGGCCTCGGCGTCATTGATGACAGCCAAGTTGAAAGGGAAAAGTCGCGTTGAAGTGATGGAAATGCTCCGCGCATTTCACGATTTGGTGACGAGCGAAACGGCTGAAGCACCGAAAATGCTGGGTGATCTGCGACTGATGCAGGGCGTGCGGAAATTTCCGCAGCGGGTCAAGTGCGCGATGCTGGCTTGGCGCGCGGTGGAGCAGGCGTTGCGACAGAGCGCAGGCGAATCAATCATTTCGACCGAAACCGATTTTGTCACGCCGTGAGCCGGAAAAATCACTCGTTTAGAAAACGGGCGAGGAGTTTGTGGAAGTGGTGCGTGCCGCCTTCGCGCCGCGGCGAGTAACGGCCGCGATCGTAAAGGCGTGAGCGCACACCGCGCTGGACTGATTCGACAACTTCTTCGTCCTCCATTTCCACGCGATGCAGATCGGCGCCGACGCCGCTCTGTTGTCGATCTTTGTCCCAGACGTAGCTGAGAAATGAAACGCGCGTACGCTCCGGACCAATGGGATAAACAACGTTGAGAGAAAGCCCCCACGGATAAAAGTTCATCAT
>DMCG01000192.1:0-5984 GCA_003445855.1 Spartobacteria bacterium
GATGTTCTGTTGCCTTCGCAATTTTACGACCGCACCAGCCTGCGCCGCGACCATACGTTTTTTGGCGAAGGAATCGCCGCGCACGTTTCCTTTGCTGAGCCGATCAGCACGAAACTTCGAAATCTCATTGCCGACTCGGCGCGTTCTCTTGGCGTCACGATTCACAATGGCGGCACTTATGTGAACATGGACGGGCCGGCCTTCTCGACTCGCGCCGAATCGGAGCTCAACCGCCGGAACGGCTTTGACGTAATCGGGATGACCAATCTTCCGGAGGCGAAATTGGCGCGCGAAGCCGAGATCGCCCTCGCCACCATGGCGATGATTACGGATTACGATTGCTGGAAGGTGGATGAGGAGCCTGTCTCAGCGCAGACCGTGATCGGTCATCTCATGGCGAATGCCGAGACGGCGAAGAAGGTCCTTGTCGATCTTATCCCTCGTCTGCCGATAGAGGCGAACTGGCCGGAACATTCCGCCCTCGATTCGGCCTTGGTCACGGAGCGCAAGCTTTGGCCTGCCGCAACGGTGGCGAAACTGGAACCGATCCTGGGGCGATTTCTGTAACGGTTAAAAAAATACTTGCCTTCCGCAGCCACATTATAGTAATTATAGACCAGTCGGTTAAACAACAGTTTCGCCCACATACGGAGTCCGAAGAATGAAAATCCAAATCGCCACTTGTTTGCTCGGCCTCGCTTTACTTCCGGCGTGTTCCACAACCACTCAAACCACTGCTCAACATCAAACATTGGAGCAGCGGCTGATGGCGAAATACGCCAGCGCCGACACAGCGATGGAAGAACCGGCGCCCCCGGCCGAAGGTCCAGACGATGTTCCGGCTGATGCTCCTTCAGACGTGATTCATAATCCGAGCCTCGTGCCGACGCCGTTGCTCCGCACATCGGCGGCATCATCGACTCCGTAATCGGACTGACGATTTTCCGTTAGGGAGTCAGCCGCGCGATTGCTTCGCAGAGCGATCGGATTTGTTCTTCTGTGTGCGCCGCCGTCACGGTTATGCGCAATCGCGCCGATCCTTTCGCTACGGTCGGGTAACGGATTGCCGGCACGAAAAATCCCTCTTTTTGAAGCGCCCGCGCTAAATCGATCGCCGCTTGCTCTGCACCTACGATCCATGGGAAAATTGCGCTGCTGACGTGGTCAACAGTTTTACCGAATCGATTAGCCGTGGCCGGCGAACGGTTTGGAAGGAGCTCCTGCATTAGCTTGATTCGTTGCCGAAGCAACAACCTGCGCTCTTCTCCGTCGGGCGAGGCGAGGAAATCGACTGCGGCCATTGCTGCGGCCGCGAGCGCTGGCGGCGGCGCTGTTGAATAGATAAACGAGCGCGCCCGATTAATCAGCCAGTCGATCAGGCTGCGGGAGCCGCAAATGTAACCGCCGCTTACGCCAAGCGCTTTGCTCAGCGTCCCCATCTGTACATCGACATCTTCATTCAATTTCTCCGCCGCAGCGACTCCGCGACCGTTCGGTCCAATGACGCCGATGGCGTGGGCTTCATCGAGCAGTAAAAGTGCTCCGAAGCGTTTTTTCAGTTCAAGCAGCTCGCGCAATGGCGCGAGATCTCCGTCCATCGAAAAAACAGACTCGGTCACGATGAGAACGCGCTTGCCGGCATGTTCGCGTTGCGCCCATTCGAGATGACTCTCGAGTTTGCCCAGATGATTATGCGGAAAAATGCGCATGATGGCACCGCTCAATCTGGCGCCGTCGATGAGCGACGCATGACATAGCTTGTCCAGCAACACGACATCATTCTTCGCGACTAGCGCCGGCAATGTACCGATCGCGGCGGCGTATCCGCTGCTAAAGCTGAGCGCCGCTTGCGTTCCTTTCCATTTCGCGAGGGCAGTTTCCAAACGCAGATGCGGGGACTGCGTCCCGCTAATCAATCGTGAAGCGCCCGCGCCGACGCCAAATTCGGCGATCGCGGCAATCGCGGCTTCGCGCAATTGGGGATCGTTCGCGAGACCGAGATAATCGTTTGAGGAAAAATTAATCAGCCGTTTGCCGACAAGATCGACAATTGGGCCTTGGGCGCTGCCGATTTCGCGAAGATGTCGATCTAATGCGCGCGTGCGCAGCGCTTGTAATTGCTGCGCGAAAATATCGTCCGTCATGGGACGTCCCGCGGTTGCGGGACTACATCCAAAGGCCCCAGGAAAGGAGTGCCGACGCATCGCGCCACACGCCGGCTTTGCTGTCGCCGAGCACGACTACGATGACGTCGCGGCCCGGTCGCGAGCCGCTCGCGATCAAGCAGTGTCCCGCGGCTTCGGTGTAACCGGTTTTCATTCCGTTGCAGTAGGGAAGCCGTTTCAAAACCTTGTTCGTGTTTTCAAGCTCGCGCGTGCGTCCGTTGGCATAGCGAAAAACAAGCTGCGGAAGACAAACGATCGATCGGATGGTGGGATTGGCGTAGGCCGCGCGTGCGATGATCGACAGATCGCGCGCGGTCGAATACTGGCCGGGGACGGGCAAGCCGTTCGGATTAACGAAATGCGAGTGGGTCGCGTCGAGTTCGCGCGCGCTCTGATTCATTCGCTCGGCGAAGGCTTCGATGCTGCCGGCGTTGTCGCGCGCCAGGCAACGCGCCACATCATTCGGGCTTTTTACCAGCAGCGCGCGCAACAAATCGATCCGTTGATATGTCTCGCCCGGCTTGATGTTTAATTTCACCGGTTCGGCCAGAGTATCGATCGCTTCCACCGTCACCGGACGATCGAGATAGCCGGTTTCCGCGATGATCAGAGCCGTAAGCAATTTTTCCGTGCTCGCGGGCGGTCGCAGTTGGTCCGGATTTTTTTCATACAACACTTCGCCGCTGCGCGCATTGATCACGATGACTGAGCTCGCGCCGGTTGCCGGCACCACGCCCGGAGCGGTCGGAGTTTCGATTGGCTCCGCGCTTTCGCGAGGCTTGACCGTCGCCCGGTGCGTGCGCTTGGAGCTTGGGCGGTGCGGCACACCGGTTGGTCTAACGACATCGGCATCTTCATTGTCGGATGGCGTCGCTGCCACGCAACAAAGCGCCAGCGCTGCTGCACAAAAAGCGATGAAGGGATGAAAGCGGCGCTTCATAAGCGGGAACTTAGCGGCAAAGATTTACAAGGTGCAAGCAGATGCCCGGCCAGAATGCTTATGAACTTCGCCCGCGTTGGATCAATTCAATCTCGTAGCCTTCCGGCGCATCGACGAACGCAATCGCATCTCCGCGCTCAGTCCGATGCGGACCATCGGAGAGCGGATAACCTTTGGCCGCCGCTTCCCGCGCGAATTTTTCCATATCGTC
Source organism: Spartobacteria bacterium (assembly GCA_003445855.1). GTDB lineage: Bacteria > Verrucomicrobiota > Verrucomicrobiia > Chthoniobacterales > UBA10450 > UBA10450. Next base: position 3,317 of record DMCG01000192.1, read on the forward strand.
GACTTCGAAGGCAAGATGCGTCAGGTCGGGCCCCACCACCACCGGGCCGCTTTGGTCGAACTTGCAGAGTTCAATTTCTTCTTCACTGCCCAGCGCTTTTAAAAAAACAAGTTGTGAGCCGCGACCGGAAGTGTGCCGGCGAATCTCCTTGAGTCCGAGGACGTCCTTGTAAAACGCGACCGTCTTCTCCAGGTCGGTCACGCGGTAACGAGTATGTAACAGTTTCTTGACCATTGTATCTTATTGCCCTGTTCCTCGATTAAATTCAAACTCACAGCGATGAAATTCGTAATCGCCGCGACGGGCGCGAGTGGAGCGATCTATCTTCAACGCCTGCTCGAGCAGATCGATTGCGCCGCGCACGAGATTCATCTCGTCATGAGCGCCCATGCGCAGCAGGTCGCGGCGCAGGAGCTGGATAATTTTAAAATTCCTTCGCGGGTGTCGCGACATCCTGAAAGCGATCTGAACGTGCCCTTCGTGAGCGGTTCGGCCCGCTTCGACGCGATGGTGATCGTTCCATGTTCGATGGCAACGATCGGGAGGATTGCTTCCGGCTCCAGCGACAGTGCCTTACTGCGCGCGGCTGATGTTTTTTTGAAGGAACGCCGCAAATTGATTCTCGTTCCGCGCGAAACGCCGTGGAATTTAATTCACGCGCGCAACATCGTGACGTTGCTCGAGGCGGGCGCGATTGTTTTGCCTGCGATTCCCTCTTTTTACAGCCGCCCAAAATCACTTGTCGATCTTGTCGACACGGTCGTGTGGCGGATTCTCGATCAAATCGGTCTGCCCAACCCGCGCGCTTACCGCTGGCAGGACAAGGTGGCGGAAACTTCGCGTAAGAAAAATTGAAGATCGAAGGTTGGCGCGCGCGTTGGCTGATCGCGTTTGGATTTCATTTGCTGCAGCTTTGGGCGCGCACACTGCGATTTGAAATCGACGACCGCGCGGGCATTGCTGGAAAACCGGTGAAGGAAAATTACATCGGCGCTCTCTGGCACAATCGCCTCTTGATCTTTCCCTTCGTGCTCCGCCGTTTTTTTTCACATCGCCGCGGCGCGGCCTTGATCAGCGCAAGCCGCGACGGCGACCTGCTGGCCGATGCCATCAAACGCTTCGGATTCGATGTCGTGCGCGGATCGAGTTCACGCCTGGGCGCAAGCGCAATTTTGCAGCTCACGAACATTCTTGCTTCGGGCGGCGACGCAGTGATCACGCCGGACGGGCCGCGCGGTCCTGCCTATGAGCTCGGACCCGGCATAATTTTTCTCGCGCAAAAATCGGGCGCGGCGGTGTTGCCGATGAACATGGAATACTCGAGTTGCTGGCGACTGAAAAGCTGGGACCGATTTATCGTGCCGCGCCCGTTTGCCAAAGTGCGCGTGCTCATCGGCCAGCCGCATTATGTAAGATCGACAAGTGCAGTCGAGGAGTTCGAAGCGGAGCGTTTGCGTTTGCAAGATGCCATGATGGCGCTGGTTGAACGGCGCTGAGTCATTTAAGTTCGGCGCATGGCAAACTTGATCGACGGCCGCGCGATCGCCGAAAAAGTTTATGTCGATCTTCGCCGCGAGATTGCGAAACTAAAGTCGCAAGGCGTCACGCCGGGGCTCGCCGTGGTTCTCGTGGGCGATAATCCGGCGTCGCGCGCCTACGTCCGTTCGAAAGACAAGATGAGTCGCGAACTAGGCTTGCATTCCGTCAAACTCGAACTGCCGGCCGCGACGACGCAGGCGGAATTACTTGCGCGGGTCGAAGAGTTGAACCGCGATCCGGCCATTCACGGAATTCTGGTGCAATCGCCGCCGCCGAAACAAATCGATGAAGCGGCAATCGTGCGGGCGCTCGATCCGCGCAAAGATGTCGATGGATTTCATCCGGAAAACGTCGCGAAACTCGTGTCCGCCGCGGCGGACGGATTCGTTCCGTGCACCCCGCTCGGCATTCAACGCCTGCTGATCGAAAGCAAGATCGACATCTCCGGCGCGCACGTCGTCATCCTGGGCCGGAGCATGATTGTGGGAAAACCGCTTGCGCTTTTGCTCATGCAAAAAGGCAAAGGCGGTGATGCAACCGTGACGGTTGTGCATTCGCGCAGCCGCAATCTCGAGAAAATCACGCGCTCGGCGGACATTTTGATCGCGGCGATAGGCCGCGCCAACTTCGTGAAGTCCGGACATGTGCGGGACGGCGCGGTCATTGTCGATGTTGGAATTAATCGTGTGGAAGACGCGACGAGCGAACGCGGTTATCGGCTGGCCGGTGATGTCGCATTCGACGAAGTCGCAAAGAAAGCAGCCGCCATCACGCCGGTGCCGGGCGGCGTCGGCCCGATGACGATCGCAATGTTAATGTCCAATACGGTGAAAGCGTGCCGGCAATTGCTGTAGCCACGGGCTTGCGGCCCGTTTAGCGACGGCTCACAGAGCCGTGGCTACAACTGCGGCGTGACGACTCTCTTTGTCAGCAGGCGCAGGGTCGGCTGTTGAAATCGCGCCAGCTGCACAAGGAGCGATGCGAATCTCGGCGTTAACACTGCCGCGCGGGCGAGGCGATTGATCCATAATCGGCCCCGATACATTTTCGCGTGCGCAGTCCGATATTCGCGCTCGACTGATTGTCGATCTTCGCCACGAATGATTTTCGCGATCGCGTTCGCGGCCAG
>DMCG01000192.1:6154-10224 GCA_003445855.1 Spartobacteria bacterium
TGAGCGGCGTGATCGTCCGCCACGGTTGATTTTGCGAAAGACCAAACTGCTCCTCGGCCCAACGGCGTAGCGCCGGCATTTGTGATGGTTTGCTCACGAGGCAAAGATTCAATTCATTGGGATTTACCGGCGCCTGTCCCGAATAACCGTGGCGAAGGAATTGCAGCACAACGCGATTGCCAAATTTTTTTGGCAATGGAATATGCGCTTGAAGCGCGATGCGTTCGCGCTCCGGTCGCGGAAGCAAATTGCAAAGTCGCGCGACAGTCGAGTTGCGACCATCGGCGGCGACGAGGAGATGGGTGCTGAAACTTTCTCCCTTCTCCGTCTCTAACTTCCAATGTTCATTCGACCGCCGATCATATACGTGATTCACGTATGGCATCGTCGGGGGGGTAAGAGCTGTTACGGTTGACTCTTGATGGATAACCGCGCCGAGCTCACGTGCGCGCGTCATCAATAGGTGGTCGAACAGGCTGCGTTTGATTGCGATCTCGCGTTCGCCGCCGGAGGGAAGATCGACAATCACCTTATGACCGCCAATGGCGATAAACTCGACGGCATCGAGGATTCCATGCGGCAATTGCCCGATGCGCTCGGCGATTCCGAGCCGGCGCAGCACCGGCCCGCACGACGGATTCAAGCAATCGCCGCAAACTTTTTCGCGTGGGAATTTCTCGCGCTCGAGAAGGAGAGTGCGCAATCCCGCGGCGGCGCAAAATGCCGCACAGGTCGATCCGCCGGGCCCGCCTCCGACAATCGCGACATCAAATATCTCCATCGCGCTTGACTGTCGAAGAAACGCGGCGCGGATAAAAGCGATTTCAAGGTTGCCGCCGAGGACGGCGGCAACCTACGGCGCTGGCGCGCGATCTAAAAGCAGGCGAGAATGTTTTTATGAGTTGGTCTCTTCCCATTCTCCGCATCGCCGGCACCCAGTTGCGGATTCATGTTACCTTCCTGCTGCTGATCGGCTGGCTGGCCTTCGGCTACTACGCGGAGGGAGGCTCGGCGGCAGCAGCCGGGCGCGTGTTTTTTATCCTGTTGCTTTTTGTGTGCGTGGTCCTGCACGAATTTGGGCACGCGTTTGCCGCGAAAGCTTTCGGCATCAACACTCCGGACATCACACTGCTGCCAATCGGCGGTGTCGCGCGACTGGAACGGATGCCGGAAGAACCGAAGCAAGAACTGATCATCGCGCTGGCTGGCCCGGCCGTGAACGTAGTGATTGCGCTCGGACTTTCAGTCGTGATCGATTGGCGCGCTGCAGCCGGCTCTGCGGTCTTCGAAAGTCCGAATCTTCTCACGCAGTTGCTCGCGATCAATGTTTTGCTGCTGCTCTTCAATCTGCTGCCCGCGTTCCCCATGGATGGGGGCCGGGTCTTGCGCGCCTTACTCGCGACGCGATTCAACTATGCGCGAGCTACGCAAATCGCCGCCAGCATCGGACAAGGCTTCGCGTTTGTGTTCGGTTTCGTCGGGCTTGTTTGGAACCCGTTTTTAATTTTCATCGCGTTGTTTGTTTACATCGGCGCATCGCAAGAGGCGGCGCTCGCGCAAATGAAAGATGTCTCGCGCAGGTTTCCAGTCTCCAGTGCGATGGTGCGCGAATTTCGCACGCTCACGGAAAGCGCGACACTGGAAGAAGCGGTGGACGCGCTGCTCGCGACTTCACAGCACGACTTTCCTGTGCTCGGCGAAAATGGGAATGTGGCCGGCGTACTTACGCGGCACGATCTTATCGCGGCGCTACGGCGCGGCGACCCTGCAATCCGCGTGGGCGACGTGATGCGGCGCGATATTCCCACGGTCACCACCGGCACACGTTTTGAAGAAGCATTCCGCATCATGCAGGAATGCCATTGCCCCGTAGTGCCGGTGCTCGACAGCATGAAACGCCTGGTCGGTTTGCTTACGCCGGAAAACGTAACCGAGTTGATGATGATTCATTCGGCGATGCCGCGCCGCCGCAACGTGTAACCAAAACGCCGTGAGTTGTAGCGGCGCTCGCCGCGGCGAGCGCCCTCTACAACTGCTTTGCTCTGAGTTCAGGCGAAGTAAATTAATTCCTGACGATGCAATCGGTCGCGAAGGAAAAACCAGATCTGCGCAAAAAAGTGCACGAAGTGCCGCACAAGCCCGGCGTGTACCTGATGCGCGACCGGTTCAATCGTGTGATTTACGTGGGCAAAGCGCGCGATTTGCGCAAGCGGGTCAGCTCCTATTTTTTGCCGTCAAAACTCGCGGTCGCGGATATCAAGACGCGCGCCATGCTTGATGCGGTTTGGGATTTTGAGACGCACACGGTGCGCAGCGAAGCGGAGTCGATCTTGCTCGAAGGCAAACTGATTAAGGAGTACCGGCCGCGTTACAACCTTTCCTTCCGTGATGACAAACGATTTCTCCTGGTCAAGATCGACATGTCGGAGGAATGGCCACGATTTCGCCTCGCGCGATTTAAGAAGGACGATGGCGCGCGTTACTTCGGGCCCTACGCGCATTCGGGTGCGCTGCGGCAAACTCTGAATTTCATGCGCAAAAAATTCGGCGTCCTCACATTTGGCCGGGGCTCACCCACGGAACGCGAGTTAAAATCGGCCACTTATCAGGTGCCGACGCGCTTGAGCCAGATCACGGCGGGACAATATCGCGAGCGCGTTGCGCAGGCGTGCGAATTTCTCGAGGGACATTCGCGGGAGATGATCGCAACGCTGGAGGAGGAAATGCGAAAGGCCGCGGAGAAAATGGATTTTGAGAAAGCGGCCGAACTTCGCAACATGACCGAGGATTTGCGCAGCACGACGAAACCGATGCGCCGATTTACACGCGGCAGTTTACCGAGTGCAATCGATCCGATGGCGGAGGTGCGAGCGCTGGCTGACGCGCTTCAGTTGCCGCGCCCGCCGGTCGTGATGGAATGTTTCGACATCTCCAACATTTCCACCACGCATGTAGTGGCCTCGATGGTTTGTTTCCGCGACGGCGTGCCGGACAAGGATTGTTACCGGCGATATCGAGTGCGAACGGTTGAAGGACAGGATGATTTCGCCAGCATGGCCGAAGTCGTGCGGCGAAGATATTCGCGCGTGCTGCTCGAAGCGCGCGAAGCGAATCCGGATGCGGCGGAATTTTCGCAAGAGAATCCTAACGAAGCGATCTCGCGAGGAATCCGCGACATTGTAGAGGCCGCCGTCCTCGGCGGCTTGAATGATGACGACGATGCCGCCGAGACGGCGGCCACTACAGCAAAGTTTGTGGCGGTCCGCTTGCCCGACGTGATCATTGTCGATGGTGGAAAGGGCCAGCTTTCGGCCGCGTGTCGCGAGCTGCAACGGCTCGGCTTGCACGATCTCCCGATTATCGGCCTGGCCAAAGAGCATGAAGAGATTTATCGGCCCGGCCGGGCGCTGCCGCTGCAATTGCCGGTTGATTCCGGCGCCTTGCGATTGCTCCAGCGCATTCGCGACGAGGCCCATCGCTTCGCCAACGCCTATCATCAATTGCTCATGAAAAAACGCATCGGCGAGAGCATTCTCGATGATTGTCCGGGCGTGAGCCAGAACCGGAAGAATTTATTGCTGCGGAGGTTTGGTTCCGTGAATCGGCTTCGAAAAGCGAGCGTGGAAGAGATCGCAGCCACGGAGGGCATCGGGCCGAAGCTTGCCCAAGAAGTGCATCGCTTCTTGCAGCGGCATTGATTTGTCCACAGATTTCGCAGATTAGCGCAGATTATTTGAAAATGATCCGATCCAAAATCTGTGGAAATCTGCGGATCTTTTTCCTACTGAGTTTTCTGTCGCCGTGTGCACTTGCGCAGGAACCGCCTCCAACATCGACAACAGCGGCTCCGACTCCCGTGCCGAGTCCGTTGCCAGAAGAGGAAGCAATCGTCCCGACGTTTGAAACACAGAAGCTGGCGCGCACTTACATTCTCGATGTCCCCGCGCCGCGCGGCCAGATCACTGATCGTCATGGCGCGCCGCTCGCGCAGAACAAGCTCAGCTATAATCTCGCGATTAATTTTCCCACCCCGCTTGATTTTTCCGGTGCGCAAGCACTCGACTTCGTTC
>DMCG01000240.1:0-782 GCA_003445855.1 Spartobacteria bacterium
AAAATCTTGTGGCACAACGAATGTTTTTTTTTGGCGACGCGCTCCCTCGCCCACGCTGCGGCGCACCGCCACAATCACAAAGTGATTCGACTCATCTACAATCTGCTTTGGCCAATCGGTCTGCTGCTTTTTCTCCCGGGGTATTTGGTGAAAATGTTCCGGCGCGGCAATTACCGGCACAAGTTCGGACAGCGCCTCGGCATTTACGATGTCGATCTTCGCGCGCGGCTCGCCGCGCAAAAATCGACATGGCTGCATGCGGTCAGCATAGGCGAGGTCATGATCGCGCTCAAACTCGCGGAAGCGATCAGGACGCTGCAACCGGAGTTGCGGTTTGTTCTGACCACGACCACGACAACCGGGTTTACGTTTGCAAGCAAGAATGTTCCCAGCTGGATCGAGGTGCTCTACTCGCCACTCGATTTCTGGCCGGTAATGCGACGCGCCTTCGCGACGATTCAACCAGCGAAGATTGTTCTCGTTGAAGCGGAAGTCTGGCCAAATCTAGCTGTCGAAGCGCACACGTGCCGGATTCCGCTCGCACTCGTAAATGCGCGACTATCGCCCCGATCGGAAAAGAGATTTCACCAGTTTCGATTTTTTGTGGCGCCGACGTTTCGGCTTCTCGATCTGGTCTGCGTGCAGGAGCCAGAAGAGATCGACCGATGGACCGCCATCGGCGTTCTCCGAGAGCGGATCCATGTCGTTGGCAGCATCAAGTACGATCCGGAAGATATACATGTCGATCCAACGGTTCCGGAAAAAGTTTTGTCGCAGTGCAA
>DMCG01000240.1:1159-13932 GCA_003445855.1 Spartobacteria bacterium
CGCGAAATTCATCGCGCTCTGCAAGAGCTCGGGTTGCGCGTTGCGTTGAGAAGTCGATCTTCAACTGTCGAGCCTCCGATTGATTGTTTGGTTCTCGATTCGACCGGCGAGTTGCGAAATTGGTACACAGTTGCAACCGTCGTTTTCATCGGGAAAAGTCTCACTGCGCGCGGCGGGCAAAATCCAGCGGAGGCAATCGTCGCTGGCAAGCCCGTCGTGTTTGGGCAGCACATGGAGAACTTCGCCGCTTTTGCGCGGTCGCTGGTTGAGCGCGGTGGTGCGCTACAAATCGGTTCTGCCAATGAATTGGAGCGGGCGATTGTCGATCTTTTGCGCGATGCTGGTTTACGTCAAAGGCTGGCGGAAAACGCTCGTGAAGTGCTCAATACCCATCGCGGAGCGAGTGCGCGCACAGCTGCGCTGGTTGATTTACTTGCGTCCCCGCTCGTAAACCCGAAGGGCTAAGGTCTACGTCGCACGGCTCCCGCCGGCTCCGTTGATTCGCTTTCTCCCGAAAGCTCACCCGTTCGGGTCGCCCATCCATGTCGCTCGCGTCCCCGCGGCTCCATTGTCGATCTTTCCCCGGCGAGTCCAAATTTTATCGAGTGATCGAAGACATACGTGATTCACGTATAGCATCATCTTTGCAGGAGGCGGGCGCGGAAAAAGCCGCGCCCGGCAATTTGCCTTGCGCGACAGGAGCTCAATTCCGATATTGCCCGGCTTTTGTGACCCTATCGTCTAGAGGCCCAGGACACCGCCCTTTCACGGCGGTAACACGGGTTCGAATCCCGTTAGGGTCGCCACTCCTTTTCGTTTGTAGAAAGCGAGAAAGAGAGATTGCTCCTTGCATGTCTCGTTCGGGCGGTGACCTTCCCGAGCTATGAAGAAACGATCGCGCTCCCTTCTCCGGTGAAGGAATCAGCGCTGCTGCGGTTCACCGACCGGTACGTAGGACAGTTTGTCTGCTGTCTGCTTTCTCTCTTTAAGCGCAAGCGCAAAATCTCAGCCTGCCGGCGCATTCTGTTCATCGAGTTTTTCGAGATGGGCGCCGCCATCATGTCTTATTCGGCACTAAAGTACGTCAAAAACAAGCTGCCGGAGTGCGAGCTACATGTCCTGTGCATGGGCGGGAGCAAGGAGTCGTGGGAGCTTCTTGGATTGGTGCCCGTGCAAAATATCCACGGCGTAGAGGGCAAGGACATGCTGCGGTTTCTTTTCTCTGTGCTTGGCACGCTTGGAGGCTTGCGCCGAAAGCGGTTTGATCTTGTGGTCGACTTAGACAAGTTCACAAGACTTTCGGCCATCGCTTCATTCCTTGTTGGCGCCCGGCAAGTAGCGGGCTTTTATCGCTACGAGTACGAGGGGCTCTATCGCGGTGACCTCGTTGACATTCCGTGTGCTTTCAATCAGAACGCGCACATTGCGAAAAACTTTCTTGCCTTGTGTAAGGTTGCGCTTGCCGAAAAGCAGCACTATCCCAACTACAAGGGGCCAGTAGAAAGCTCAGAGATTCTCCTCCCCTCGTTCAAGTCCGATCCCGATCTTGCACGGCAGGTGAAGGAGCGGGTGAGAGTGATCTTTCCTGATTGGCGGGAGGATCCCCTTGTTTTGGTGAATCCGGATGTGGGACCTAATCTACCGATAAGAAATTATCCGGCCGGCCATTACGCTAAGGTGATTAGCGGAATTCTTGGGCGATCTGCTGAAACTCGTGTTCTGTTAATTGGTGTGCCGGAGAATGCGGCAGTGTGCGAGAAAATTGTTGCGACTGTTCGAAATGACCGTTGCCGCAATTTTTGCGGAGGAACCCGATCGCTTGTTGAGCTTCTCGAGCTCATAAATTTCTCTCGTTTACTGATAAGTAACGATAACGGTCCGGCGCATTTTGCTTCACTTACTCCGACACCTATTTTGGCGCTCTTTAGCACTGATTCCCCCTTCGTCTATGGACCGCTGGGCAATTGTGTGATTTTGTATACGTTCTTCCACTGCAGTCCGTGCATCAGTGTTTTGAACAACAAGCGCTCGCGCTGTACGAACAATCTCTGTCTGCAAACTCTTGAGCCCGCAAAGGTGCTTGAAAGTGCCATGCGGGTCATGGAAGGCCAGGTGACCTATCGCACTATCAACGGCGAGTGGAGCTATCTATAAGGGCTCCGAAAAGATTCAACCAGCGTCGCTTGATTGCTTACGTGCACGGCGACCGTGCCGTTACTGAAGTGATGGAAGGTGGGTCGCGATCGTGAGAAGGACAATCCCGAGCGCGGCGAACTGCAACTGTTGGAAACTACGGGTTAGCAGCAGCCCATGGGCGCTCGCGCCTAGCGCATCCGATAAACCAAACCTTCGGCCGTCCGCGTAACCGGTTCGTATCGTTCCGCCAGCAGTCTGGCCAGAATTGGAAAGTCCCGCACGGGGTAGAGCGCGTCGGGATCGGAATAAAGATCGACGATGTAGACGGGCGGGTGTGTGACAAAATCTTGTTCGAGCGTCATCCACGCGCCCGGGACGATCCACTTGCGAGTGTCAACGCCGGGAAGCGGTCCCCCGAACACATAGCCAGTGAGCGGAAAGGTCAAGATGTAGCGACAGGCGGGACGTCGTTGAGACTCGAGATAGATGTTCGGCGCGTGGCCCCAGACGAAAATCCTGTCGTCAAAAGCTGAATGCTCGGACAGATATCGTCCTGTCTCGGACGGTTCGCGTCGCGAACCCAGCCCTCGCCAGTGCGTGATTGAGAATGCGACAATGGTGAGCACCAGCCAGGCGTACGCGACCGCGGGTCGCAGCAGCCAGAGAGGTGGTTGCGTTCTCCCGGACCACAGCCGTGCATAGTGCGGCGCTCCAAGCAGCGCGAGGGGCGGGATTAGTTGGATGTAGTAGTGCGGGTAAAAGCGCGCCCCGGCTGCAGTGCCGATAGCCGAAGCAACGACCAGTGCGAGGAGCGCCGTTCGCTCAGCGCTTTTGCCCGTCCAGATACCGTTCTTGTCTCGATACGCCATTGCCGCACCGATCAGCAGCGGCAAGCAGGCGCCGATGAACGCGAGCGTGAGCAGGATTCCGCGTTTCCAAAATAAATGCGGAATTGAAGGGTTGGTAATCGTCCAGTAGAAAGCGTCGCGGAGGATGCCTTGCTTCCAAAGCATGGTCGTCACCAGACCAAGCGTTGCGAAAAACCCCGCCGTGAGCATGGCGGCGTGAACGACCGACGCTGTTCGTGTCAAACCGCGACTCGCACGATAGCTTGGGAGAAGCAGATAGATGCCGAGCGGCACCGCTGCGATCGCCGCCGGCTGTTTGAGCAGGAATCCCGCGCACAGGAGCGCGCCAGCGACGACGAGCTCGGGCCGTACTCGCGACGAGCTCCGCCTGAGCCCTATCGCCCACGCCCACACGAGAGGAAGATTCATCAGCAACTCACCGTTGAAGGCCAGGTTCTTGAACGTCGCCCAGGGTTGAAAGACACCGTAGAGCAGCGCCGCGGTCAATCCGGTCTCGCGATCGAACAACCCTCTGCCGATCACATACAGGCCGGCCATCGTGCCCAGCGTCCACGCGAGGGCGACGGCATGCAGCGCCTTCCAGTTAAACTTTCCCGCCGCCTCGAACACGGCCGCATACGTCCAAAATAGGAGCGGCGGCTTGCGATCCGCCGCGTCGACATACGGTCGGCCTCCGTCGACGATCTCGTTTGCCACGACGGAATACACCGCTTCATCATCAATGGGCTGCGGATGCAGAAGTGACGGAAGGCGGGTCGCGACCGTGAGGACGACAATCCCGAGCGCGACCAATTGTAACTGTCGAAGGCTAAGGGTTAGCATTACCAATCGGCCTCCGCGCCTAGCGCATCCGATAAACCACACCCTCGGCGGTTCGCGCCACCGGACGGTACCGTTCCGCCAGCAGTCTGGCTAGAATCGGAAAGTCCTGCACTGGATACGGCGCATTTTTGGGATCGAACCGGAGATCGACGATGTATGCAGGCGGGTGTCGGCCAAAATCTTGTTCGAGCGTCATCCACGCGCCCGGCAGGATACGCTTTCGACCGTGGACCTTCCCGGGGATTTGCCCAGGGAACACATAGCCAGTGAGCGGAAAGCTCATGAAGTAGCGACAGGCGGGACGTCGTCGAGCTTCGAGATAGAACCTGGCGTTGTTGCCCCAGACGAAAATTCTGTCATCAGGAGCTGAATGTTCGGACAGATATCGACCTGTCTCGGAGGGTTCGTGTTTCGAGGCCAGCACTAGCCAGTGCGAGATTGAGAACGCGACGACGGTGAGTCCCAGCCAGGCGTAGGTGACCGCAGGCCCCAGCAACCAATGACGCGGTTGCGTTCTGCCGGACCAGAGCTGTGCGTAGTGCGGCGCTGCGAGCAGCGCGAGCGGTGGGATCAGCTGGATATAGTAGTGAGGGTAAAAGCGACCCCCTGCCGCGGTGCCGAGAGCCGACGCGACGACCAGCCCGAGAAGTGCCGTCCGCTCAGAGCTCTTGCCCATCCAGACACCATTTTTGTCTCGACACGCCATTGCCGCGCCGATCAGCAGTGGCATGCAGGCCCCGATGAACGCCAGCGTGAGCAGGACTCCACTTTCCCAGAACACGTGCGGGTTGGCATGGTCGGTGATCGTCCAGTAGAACGCCTCGCGGAGGATGCCTTGCTCCTGGAGGATGATCGTCACCAAACTAAGCGTTGCGAAAAACCCCACCGTGAGCATGGCGGCGTGGGTGACAGACGCCGTTCGCGTCAAGCCGCGGCTCGTACGATAGCTCGGGAGGAGCAGATAGATTCCGAGTGGTACCGCTGCGATCGCCGCCGGCTGTTTGAGCAGAAATCCCACGCACAGGAGCGCGCCAGCGACGACGAGCTCGGGCCGTACTCGCGACGAGCTCCGCCTGAGCCCTATCGCCCACGCCCACACCAAAGGAAGATTCATCATCAACTCGCCGTTGAATGCCAGGTTCTGATACGTCGCCCAAGGTTGGAAGACACTGTAAAGCAGCGCCGCGATCAATCCCGTGTCGCGATCGAACAAGCGTCTGCTAATCACATACAGGCCGGCCATCGTGCCCAGCGTCCACACCAGGGCGACTACATGCAGCGCCTTCCAGTTATACTTTCCCGCCGCCTCGAACACCGCCGCATACGTCCAGAATAGGAGCGGTGGCTTGCGATCCGTCGCGTCCACGTAGGGCCGACCTCCGTCGACAATCTCGTTCGCCACGACGGAATATGGCCACTCGTCGTTGATTGGCTGCGGGTGCAGAAGTGACGGAAGGCGGGTCAGGACCGTGAGAAGGACGATGCCAAGGGCGGCGAACTGAAACTGTCGGATGCTACGGGTTAGCATTTCCATCACGTGCACCGGTTTGATTGCCATCGAAAAAGTTTTCTCGCATTTTTTTCATCCATAATCATGGTGAATTTCCACGGCTGCAGACCGTGTTTTTTCCACCAGTCGTTCGGATCGCGGTCCCGCGACGGAGCGTTGTTGAAAAAAGCTCGGTTTAAGGCTTGGTTTATGATAAGCAAGCCTTTCCAGAAAAAGTTGATGCACGCCGCTTTTTACCAGTCGGAACTTGATCAGCCGCACCCGAACCGCGCACGGGCGATCATTAAAGCGCACCCGGAAGTTCGGCAATTGATGGTAAGAAACCCGTACACGGCGGCGATCGCGCTTTCGACCGTGGTTCTGCAAACGTCGATTGCGTTTTTGATGGGAAACTCGGGTTCGATTACTGGTGGCTCAGCCTGCTCGTCGCTTATAGTGTGGGCGCGTTCGTGAACCATGCCAACTACGTGATCATTCACGATGCAACGCATAATCTGATTTTGCGGAGCAAAAGCTGGAACAAAATGATCGGGATCCTTGCCGATCTTCCAAATCTGACGCCCGGCGCGATGGGCTTCCGAGTTTATCATTTGAAGCATCATTCGCATCAAGGCGATTACGAATACGACGCTGATCTGGCCAATCACTGGGAGGCGCGGTTGGTTGGCAACAAATGGTATCGCAAAGCGCTTTGGCTGATGCTCTTTCCTTTTTTCCAGCTGACTCGTCCACCGCGATTGAAAGCGATTACGATGTGGGACAGATGGTTTTTTGTGAATTTCGCGTGCGTGGCAGTTTATGACGCGGCGATTGTTTATTTCTGCGGCTGGGCCGGACTACTTTATCTCACGTTTTCATTTTTCTTCTCGATCGGGCTGCACCCGGTGGGCGCGCGTTGGATCCAGGAGCATTACACTTACGAGTTTGACCAGGAGACGACGAGTTATTACGGACCATCAACCGTGTCGCCCTCAATAGGGGATATCATAACGAGCATCATGGTCTGCCCTCGATCCCGAGCCGGTTACTCTTTCAGTTCATTTTCGACAAACGATACACTTTGTTTTCGCGAATCGAGCGCATGAAACAAGGCAAAGGAATCGGGTCGCCAGGTTCAGGGGTGATTGTCGATCCAATGAGCGGCGTTGATCTCAGCGCCAGGCCGATTAATTTTTAATTATGGAGCAGCGGCATTACGTTTCGAACAAGAATGAAACCGTTCGCATGTTCGAGAGCGATTTCATGGAGCTCTTTTCGCACGTGCATCCCGTGACGCCTTTGGTGCTTTACCTCCCGGTCGTTGGCTACATGCTTTACGTTGCACTTTGGCAACGAAAATTGTCGATCTTGCTTGTGGCGGGATTGGTTCTGCTCGGCGTGCTGGCCTGGACGCTTTTCGAGTACATCATGCATCGTTACGCATTTCACCACGAACCGAAGAGCCGTTGGGGGAAACGGCTGCACTTTATTGTGCACGGCGTGCATCATGACTATCCCAATGATGCCAAGCGGCTGGTGATGCCGCCGAGCGTAAGCGTTCCGATAGCGGTTTTGCTTTACGTGTTTTTCATGGCTGTTTTCGGCCGGTTCTCGTCAGCTCTTTTCGCAGGGTTTGTGTGTGGCTATCTTTGCTAGGACATGATCCACTACGCCACGCACCATTTTCCCATCAAACGGGGCGTTTGGCTGCGGGTGAAGCAACACCATCTTAGCCACCACTATAAAGATGATCAGGCCGGCTACGGAGTCAGCTCGCCGTTGTAGGATTACGTCTTCCGAACGAGCCGAAAATAGCTCCTCCTCTCCCAGGCTGAAAATCACGGCGTAGGCCATTGCCTGATAGGCTGCAACTAAAATCTTGCCGCAGCCCTTTTTAGCCGATACAATTGTAGCCCCGATACCGAACTTCTCGCCACGCATCCTGAAACCGGCTCTTCGGAGCCTGGCCAATGGATGCAGTCGAGAACTCCTTAAGGATTTGATGTAAATGGGCAGCTATTTGCCAGTGATCCACCAACACTTTTGCTTGGCCGATCGATTCGCCCAGGCAGGGCCGTCTGACGCCCCATAATGAACGAGGATCCGGCAAAACTCAGTCTGAGCAACTTTCTCGCTGGCGAAACCAGCGACCCTCTTCAAGCGCCGCCCAGTTTCACCCATTGGATGCGCGTTGGGGCGTGGGCGGCCGCGCTTTATGAGCCGGAGTTGCTTGCTAGCGCCGATGCTCGGACCACGATCAATTACGAAGGCAAACCACGTTCGGTCATTAATCTTTGCTCGTACAATTATCTTGGGCTCGCTAATCGTCCGGAAGTAATCGCCGCTGCCCGGGACGCGCTTTCCAAATATGGAATGGGTGCGTGCGGTTCACCGACGCTTTCGGGAATGACCGATCTACATCGGGAACTCGAGCGCCGTGTTGCCAAGTTCCTCCGCCGTGAAGATGCAATGCTCTTTAACAGCGGGTTTGGCGGGGCGCTCGGCACCATTTCCGGGTTGCTTCGAAAAAACGATGTCGCGATCCTGGACAATCGATCGCACCTTAGTCTGCGCGACGGCGCCGTCCTCTCGCGCTGTCGCACGGAGAAATTTGAGCATAACGATCCCGCTTCGCTTGATACCGCGCTGACACGGCAACAAGGCCGGCGTCAACTTGTTATTGTGGAAGGTATTTACTCGATGGACGGCGATTTCGGCAATTTGAAGGAATTGATTGCGGTCGCGGAATCGCATGGTGCCAGCGTTTTCGTCGACGAAGCGCATTCGATGCTGGCCTGCGGCCAAAACGGTCGCGGCGCGGCCGAAAGGTTTGGGGTCGAAGACGGAATCCCGCTTATTTATGGCACTTTTTCGAAAGCCTTCGGGGCGCTGGGGGGATTTGTGGCCGGCTCAAAGGAGACGCTGCAATATCTCCGGTTTTACGCGCATCCTTACGTTTACTCATGTGCGCTTCCTCCTGTGGTGGTCGCGGCGATTCTCAAAGCGCTCGAAATCGGCACGCGTGAACCGGACTTGCGAAAGCAACTTTGGGACAACGCTGATTACTTCCATGCGCAACTGCGCGGTCTTGGCATCGATACCGGTAGATCTACGACCTACATCATGCCGATTGTGATCGGTGATCGGGAGCGCATGTATCGATTGGGTCACGAATTGCGCCGGCGCGGCCTTTGGGTCGCTCCGGTGGATTACCCGGCCGTGCCGCAAAAGAAGATTTGCTTCCGTGCGTGTGTGACCGCCAAACATACCCGCGCCGATCTCGACGAAGCGCTCAATATTCTCGAGGACACGCTAAGGGGCGCAGATTCGAAGATCAAAGCGGCCGCGTTCCGGTTGCGCTGCAAAATGTCTGAGCTTTCGCTCAGGGCTACCTTTTGATGCCGGCCCAGATTACGCAATTGCCCGCTGCTCTGGAGGCGACCTACAAGGCGCGCGAGGTTGAAGGGATTCTTGATCTTTATTTTTATCGCAAGATTGGATTTTGGCTCGCCCGTTTTTTCGCGCGCCTGAATCTGACGCCCTCAGCCGTGACGCTGATGGGAGGAGTCTTCGGCGTTTTTGCCGGCCACCTTTATTATTATCGTGATCTACGCATCAACGTGGCCGGCATGCTTCTCCATGTCTGGGCCAATGCTTTGGATAATGCCGACGGACAGCTTGCGCGCCTAACGAACAAGAAAAGCCGGCAGGGACGTATTCTCGATAGCCTTGTCGATCACCTGATTTTCTTCAGCGTCTATCTTCACCTCACGTTGCGCTGTCTGAACGAAGGTGCGTCTCCCGCCATTTGGCTTCTCGCCCTGGCCGCGGGCGCGAGTCACGCGCTGCAAGCCGTGGCGGCCGATTATTGTCGCAATGCCTATATTTATTTCGCGAAGGGAAAGGCCCAGGCAGATTTTGACTCGTATTCGTCGCTCCTGGCGGACTATCGGAAGCTCGATTGGTTTCGACAGCCGTGGGATAAGTTTTTGCACGCCCTATACGTGTGCGCCACCCGACAACAAGAGGTTTTGTCGCCTGGCTTGAGACAGTTGCGTGACACGGTGACGCTTCAATTTGCCAACGATATTCCGAGTTGGTTGCAAAACCATTATCGCAACGTTATTCGCCCTACCTTCAAGTTGTGGGGATTTTTGATGACGAATACGCGAATGTTTTTTCTCTTTTTGTTTTTGATCATGGACCGGCCGGCATGGTTTTTTTGGGTGGAGCTGACCGGGTTCAACATTCTTTTTGTGTTCCTCATCCTGCAGCAGGAAATGAAATCACGATCTCTCCTCGGGCTGGCGAGAGCACATCCTTAGGCCGGATAGGCGAACGTTACTCCGTGCACGACATTGAAGTCTCGCAAGTAGGTTCTCGCCGCGAGCGCAACGCTTTCATCAAGTTCCCGTGGCGCATCTACCAGAACGATCCGGCATGGGTGCCGCCACTGATCATCGAGCGCAAAGCATTCCTCGATCGAGCACGCCATCCTTTCTACGAACATGGGGATGCCGCGTTATTTCTCGCGCGGCGGAACGGTGAAATCGTTGGCCGCATCATGGCGAGTGACGACCCGAACTACAATTCACTTCATCGATCGAGCGTCGGCTGTTTCGGCCTGTTCGATTGCGTCGACGATGTCGATCTTGCGCGTGTTCTTTTTGAAGCGGCAGCTGACTGGCTGCGCCAAAAAGGCCGCAGCGAAATCATGGGCCCGATCGATTACTCCACCAATTACGTCTGCGGATTATTGATCGATGGATTCGAGCATTCGCCCACGCTGTTGACCGCGCATAATCCGCCGTACTACGCGCGACTCATCGAAGCCTGCGGTTTCGCGAAAGAGAAAGATTGGTATGCCTGGTGGTTCGCCGATTTTCCCGAGCCGATGGAACGCTTGCGAAAAATGGCAAAGGCACGTGGCGGAAAACACCGCGTAGCAATTCAACCGATCGATTTGAAAGATTTGGCGGAGGAGAGCCGACGGCTGCGCGCGGTTTTCAATCAGGCGTGGAAAAACAACTGGGGCTTTGTCCCATTCACCGAAGCGGAAGCGGAACACATGGCCAAAGAGATGAAGCCCGTGCTCGACCCGAAGATGACGTTGATCGCCAAGATCGACAACGAGCCCGTCGGGTTCGTCATCTGCGTTCCCGACATCAACGTCGCGCTGCACAAAATCAACGGACGGCTCATGCCCTTCGGACTGATAAAACTGCTTTATTACCGAACGAAGATCAGAACCGTCCGGTTCGTCGCGCTCGGAGTCGTCGAGAAATATCGTCGCACCAGGATCGCGGAGATGTTGGTGTTACATGTGATGGAAGAGGGCGTGAAGCGCGGCTTCACTGGTGAACTGAGCATGACGTTGGAAGACAACTTCATGATCAATCGTTTTCTCGAAGCGATCGGCGCAGCGCGCTACAAGACGTATCGAATTTTCAAAAAGGCGGTGGGAGAATGAGCAAGCCGCAAGACGGATTGGTTTCGCGATTTCTGAACCGACCGATCTCGCGATTTATCACGCGGTTTCTGCTCAAGTTTCCGATCCATCCCAACACATGGACGATGTCGATCTTTGTTTTGCCCCTCCTCTCCTGCGTATTTTTGGTGCGTGGTGATTACGCCAGCGTTGTCATCGGCGCGGCCATCTTTCAGGTCTACAGCATTCTCGACGGATGTGACGGGGAGATTGCGCGCGCCAAAGGCTTGGAATCGAAATTCGGCGAACGGTTGGACGACTTCTGCGATTTTGTGGCGAGTCTTCTCTTTGTCATCGCTCTTGGGTTTGGGCTCCATCGCCCAAGTGAAGGGATTGTTTGCGCTGGTCTCATTGCCGCCAATGAATGGATCTTGAAGATGGGCAAGAGCGAAGTCGACTCTACTTCGTCAGGGTTAAGTTCCGCGTTGTACTCCCGGCATCGCGGAATGATCGAGCATTCCGGCCTGCTCAATCTCGGCGAAACATTTGTTTGGTGGATTGTTCAGCTAACAAAACGCGACGTCGCGATACTCGTGTTTTTTCTTCTCGCGCTCATCGGTCGCGCCGATTGGATTCTGCATCTATGGCTTGTCGTCGCGGGCGCGAGCTTAATTCTCAGCGGCATCGCGGCGATCAGGGGTAGTGTTCGCCATCGCGACGTCACGACGTTGCCGTAGGCGTTTCTCGGCCGCGGCCAACATCTCGGGCGTGTCGACGTCCTGCCACCAGGCGGTTCCGATATCAATCGCGCCAACTTTGCCGGCTCCGGCCATTGCGCGCACGCCATCGGCCAGACTGCAATCGCCATCTCGCTTGGCCGCTTCGAGATAATCGAAAAGGGTGGCCGAGCAGGCGAACATTCCGGTGTCGATCGCGTCGTAATCACTCAAGTCTTTGCCAATGGCGACAACGCGGTCATCACGCGTTTGAACTTTCATCGCGTCGTCGATGTCGAAAATCGAGTCAAGCTTGCGATCGATCGCGAGATTGACTCGATCGTCAACCGGAGTGCGCAGGACAAGATCGACAATCGCTTGTTCGAACAAATGGTCGGCCATCGTTAACAAAAACGGCGAACTGATATGTGGCGCTGCGGCCAGAACCGAAATGCCATTTTGCTTTTTCCAATCTCGGTTTTCGACGAAACGCACGGCAAGTCCGCGCGGAACTATTCGTTCCACTTCCGGAACGAGAGTTCCGCTTTCGAAGCCGACCACCGCGTAAACAGTTTTGATTCCGGCGCGCGCTAACGCTTCGAAAGTGTAGGAAACGAGCGGGCGACCGAGCAGTGGAAGCAAGGGCTTGGCCACTTTTTCTCCGCCGGCGCGCAGGCGCGAACCGGCGCCGGCCACGAGTATGACCGCCTCGGAAATCGCGTTCATATTCCGTAATACTTCTTCAAGCCCCAGATGCAGAGCCGTTGCGGAAGGAATCGGAAAATGAGCGGCGCGACGCTCGCTTGAAACGCAGCGCCGACGCTCACGCGCGGCGGCGGGTTTGCATCATCGATCAGCTCACAAACGCGCCACGCGACTAGATCAGGCTTCGGCGCGTTCTTCATGTTGCGCTCAACTGCGGCCCACGTCTTTGCTACTCTGTGTTCGTATCGCGGATCGTGATCGGTGCTCTTGATCATGCCTTCATTGAAATCGGTGCAAATATCCGCCGGTTGAAGATCGACAATGTGCACGCGCGAATCGCCTAGCTCGAGTTGGATCGACATGGTGAACGCGGCCAGCGCCGCTTTGCCCGCGTTGTAAGCCGCCATGAACGGCACCGGCAATCGCGCCGCCAGCGAGCTGACATTGATGATGAGGCCGTCGTCTCGTGCGCGCATGGCGGCGAGCGCGAGCTGCATCAATCGGATGTGCCCAAACACCAGGACCTGGGATTGGTTTGCCAATACTTCAGTGGAAAGAAATTCAGCCGGACCAAAATGACCGCTGCCGGCGTTGTTGATCAGCACATC
>DMCG01000240.1:14222-14640 GCA_003445855.1 Spartobacteria bacterium
CCGGCGTTGTTGATCAGCACGTCAAAAAATCCCACCTCGGCCAGCGCGGTGCTGAATGCGCGCTCGATCGAATTGGAATCGGACAAGTCGAGTTGTACGGGATGCAATCGAGTCAATTTCGGAATTCGGTCTGGCGTGCGGGAGGTTCCCCAAACTTCGTCTCCTCGCGCGGTCAACGATTTCGCGATGGCGAGGCCAATGCCGGAGCTCGCGCCGGTCAAGAATACGCGCTTCATCAAATCAGTTGCATTTTGAAGCGCAAACGATGACGCCTCCACGCGAGGCCGAACGTAACAAGGAATGCGCCAGCGGCTGAGATTTGCGCAACGATACCGTGCAGCAACACGCGGCATGGGAGCGCGGGAACAACAGCGATGAGCGCGGCAATCACTGGCGGAGCAACGTTGCTCCACGGATT
>DMCG01000058.1 GCA_003445855.1 Spartobacteria bacterium
GCATGCGTTGAATCAAGATCAAACTCAACGCTCACAATTCGCGCTTGCGGGAAACAACGTGCCAGCATGAGCGTGCTCTCGCCACGCATGCGGCCCGATTCCAGGATTTGTTTCGGACCAAACGGACGGACCGCCGCATAAAAGAAAAACATTCCGCGTGGGCCGATGCCTCTGAATCCGCTTTCACGCGGCACCGCCTCGATCGCGCGCCGAAAATCGGACAACAGTCGCTCGGCTCGTCCCGCTATTGCCGCTGCGTTAAGCGTCGCTTCGTCCCCGGGGTCGTGCATATCCTAATCAACGGCGGCTCGTTGCCTCAGGCAACGAGAACGAGTGCGTGGCATTCTGGCTGACTATGGCTGGTTTGATGTTGGTCACGAGCGGGCTGCTATGTTTTACTCTCGTAATTATACGGGTCTGTAGCTCAGCCCCGAAATTCTTCGGGGGAGCCGGTAGCTCAGCCCCGAAAGCTTTCGGGGTTGGTCGGTGGGGATGTACTATGCTTCAATGTGTGAACATCGGGGTCCGTAGCTCAGCGGTTAGAGCAGGGGACTCATAATCCCTCGGTCCCAGGTTCGAATCCTGGCGGGCCCAGCCTTCGCTTTGAGCGCAGCGCAAAGCGAAGGCTGCCGCGCCGGAGTAAAGCGTAGGCGGGCTAAATAGCACACAACCCAAGCTACGGCTTGGCAGGCCAATTTTAATTTCGGATTTCGATTTGCAATTTGCCATTGTCGATCTTGTGCATCGAGCTGGACGTTTCATTCTCATCGTTCTCGAAATCGTCATCTTAAGCGCGCTCATTCTGGCGGCGCGGTGCGCGAATTATCAGGACGTGTTCGTTGCCGGGAATGTTTATTTCACCGATGCGGATTGTTACGCGCGGATGACGCGCGTGCGCATGTGCGAGCAACATCCGGGGTTGATCGTGCGTCATCACGATTTCGAAAATTATCCGCACGGCACAACTCCGCACACGACTGCGCCGCTCGATTATCTCATTCTCACATTGTCGATCTTGCTCAAGCCGTTCACGGCGCACGCCATCGATCTTGCGGGCGCGTTGATTTCGCCGTTGCTCGCGCTGCTCGGCGGCTGGTTTCTATGGTGGTGGTCGAGGCTAATGAAATTCAGGTATCGCTGGGCCATGCTGATTCTCTACGCCATCAGCCCAATCCTCGTTCACGGAACCGAACTCGGACGGCCCGATCATCAATCGTTGTCGATCTTGCTCGTCACGATCGCGATCTGCGCGGAATGGACTTTGCAAAGTGGAAGTTCGCGGAAACCCGATGCTATACGTGACTCACGTATAGCATGGTCTGCGCTGAGTGGCATTGCGTGGGGTTTGGCGATTTGGGTGTCGCTTTATGAACCGCTGGTTTTGTTCCTCATCGTGGTTGCAGCCAGGGCGCTGCAAGATCGACATCTTCTTTTTGCGAAAGATCGGCGCATCGGCTGGATCTTGTTCGCGGCGATCATTGCGTTTGCGTTCGTCGTTGAGAGACGCGTGCCGCAGTTGTCGACCTTTCATTCGGGAGAACTTTTCCGGAACTGGTCGCGCTCGATTGGCGAACTCGCTCACGTTTGGCCGACGAATCCGATCTGGTTTCACTGGGCCGGGTACATGATTGCAGTGGCGCCGTTGCTTATTTGGGTTCTTGCCCGAGAACGAAATGTCGGCGCGCCCGGCGGTCGCGCCCTACCAATTTTGGTTCTTGCGCTTCTTGTGGCGAACTATTGCTTCACAATCTGGCAGGCGCGCTGGGCTTATTTTTTCATGTCGATCTTCGCCATCGCGCTTCCCCGTTTACTGGAGCCGATCAAATCACGAGCCGCGGTTTGGATTGCCTTTGCATTGTCGATCTTTCCGATTCTCGGTGATTGGGACGAGCGGCTTTGGCCGAACGAAACGGAGTACGGGCGCCGAGTGGAGCAGCGCAATGAATCGGTGCAGTTGCGCGATCTGGCGGTCAATTTGAAATCGTCGGAGGCGCATCCCTTTCTGGCGCCGTGGTGGATTTCTCCATCCATTGCGTATTGGTCGGGTCAACCTGGCGTGGCCGGCAGTTCACACGAGAGCCTGGAGGGGATCGTGGACAGCGCGCGATTTTTTCTTGCGGAAGATTGGGGAAAAGCGCGCGTCATTCTGGGCGACCACAAGGTGGTATGGGTGCTGGCTTACGATTCCGAACGGGTGGCGCGAAATTCCGCGGCGGTTCTGGGTGTGGCGGTGCCACGCCATGCGCTTTGCTCGGTTCTAGATAGAACATCCGCCCAGGTGCCGCGATTCCTGGCCTTTTCGGCTCAAAACGGGGTCGGCAAACTCTATCGAGTTGGTAATAATCGGTGAAAAAGTTGGGGATTTCCTATGAGAATACGTTGACAGAATCGATGAATCTTACAATAATAACGCGTGTTAAAAAAGTTCATCCCGCAAAAACCGATGCCGGCGATGGGAGAAGAGTCGCCGCATTCAGCTGCGGATGATTACAACCGGCTTGCGCGGGGCGAACAATCAAAAACATCACCATCCACAACCGATTACCAAAAATATATGGCAGAACATTCCGGCAAAGACATCCTTTCGAGCGATGTCGAAATCAAAGGCTCGATCAAATTTCAGAAAGAACTTCTTATCGACGGGAAGGTTGAAGGAGAAATCAATTCCGATGGTGTGCTGACGATTGGCGAGAATGCCGATATCCGGGGCGAGATCAAAACCAAGTCGATCACGGTGTTTGGGAAGGTGCAGGGCAACATCACTGTGGCCGAGCGTTGCGAGCTAAAAGCAAAGTGCACACTGCAGGGAGATTTGAAAGCGGCCCGTCTTGTCATCGAAGAAGGAGCAACCTTTATTGGGAAGTCGGAAGTAACCAGCGGAACGAGCCCGGCAAAATCGGTGACAGGGCGGCCGGAAATTGTCCGGCACGATGAGCCGGTAAAAGCCGCCTTTGGCGCTCGCACATAAAGAGAGGGGTCTTCGCTTAGCAATCCAGTGGCCAAGCCGTCGCCTGCCAAGGTCAGTGTGGAATGTCCACACTGCGGCTTTAAGCAGATGGAGTATGTGGCGGCGAAGAGCACGCTGTGCCGCCAGTGCGGACGCTATTTCCCTCCGTTTGCGCCTAAACCAGGACTAAAGCTCCGCACAAAAGAGCAAACTGCTGCAGCGCAGGAATCTTCCGGGTTTTTAGAGGGGTTTTGGAA
>DMCG01000092.1 GCA_003445855.1 Spartobacteria bacterium
GAGAAGATAATTGGCGAGTGCGTGCAGCGCTTCAGCTTTTTCGCCGAAGATCGACAATGCGTTGTGTGCTTGGCGGGTGAGCCGTTTGGCCTCGAAGCGTGATTTTTCCAAGCCAATCACGGCGGGATAGGTCGCCTTTTTCGCGGCAATGTCTTTGCCCGCGCTTTTCCCAAGCTTCTCGCTTGTCTGCGTTACATCGAGAATGTCGTCGATGATTTGAAACGCGAGTCCGAGCGAGCGGCCAAATTTCGTGATCGCAGCAAGTTGCTTTGGATTTGCGTTTGCACTCATCGCGCCGAGTCGCACCGAGGTTGTCAAAATCGCGGCCGTTTTGTTTTCGTGGATGTAGCGCAATCCCACCATGTCGATCTTGCGCCCTTCAGCTTCGAGATCAGCCACCTGGCCGGCGATGAGTTTTTGGCTTCCGGCCGCGACGGCGATTTCGCGCAACAAGATCGAGATGTTGTAGCGCGGAGAAAATTTTGCGCGCGAAACGATTTCAAACGCGATCGTCAACAAAGCGTCGCCGGCAAGCACGGCGACGCCGTCGCCGAAAACTTTGTGACAAGTCGCGCGCCCGCGACGAAAATCGTCGTTGTCCATGCTCGGAAGATCGTCGTGCACGAGCGAGTAGGTGTGGATGCATTCGAGCGCGCAGGCGAGCGGCAGCGCCTTGTCGATCTTGCCGCCGCATGTTTCGGCCGCGGCGAGACACAAAATCGGTCGCAGTCGTTTTCCGCCGGCGAAAAGACTGTAGCGCATCGCCTTGTGAATGGTCGGCGGTCTCGTGTTCTCTTTAGGCAGATAGCGGTCGAGTGCGCGATCGATCTTTTTCTGCCGCGACTTGAGATACGCCTTCAGGTTCATTCTCTCGGAGTCTGGAAACTCTCGCTGCCCTACGCAATCGAAATGTGGGTTCTGTAGCGGCGCTCTATGAGCGTCGCATTTTTTTGGCGCTCATAGACCGCCGCTACAGGTTTTCCGCCGCTTCGACTACCGCGATTGGTTTCGCGCGCATGGCGAGGAACGCGCCCATGAGCAGGATAACTGCGCTCCAAAGCTGGGGATAGGTGAGGCGCTCGCCGAATATCCACGCGGAAAGCGCCAGCGCGCCGGCGGGGCAGAGCAATTGCAAAGTTTGCGCGAGGGCGACTCCGATCTCACGAATGGCGACGTAATATAAAACGTGGGCGAGCGTGATACAGCTCACGGCGGAAATGATTAGAATGAGGTTAACGTGTGAGCTGGCGTGAAGCGGAGTGTCGATCTTTCCAAACAGACACGTCAGCGGCAGCAGCAGCGTCGAAGTTATGAAGCTGATCAATCCGAAGCTGCGAATGGAGCCGAGCTGCGCGGAAGGGCGTTTTACCAGCACACTGTAAAGTGCCCAGCAAAATGTCGCGGTGAAGGCAATGAACAAGCCTGGCAATGCGATATGTCGATCTTGTCCGCCGGCTTGAAACCAAATTACGCCGAAGGCGCCGACCAAGCCGAGACACGTTCCAACTTGAAATTGCCACTGACGGATGACGTAGCGTTCTTCCGGAAAAAAGATGAGCGCGAGCAGTGCGGTGAAGATGACGGACGAGCGGGTGAAGATCGCATAAACGCCCGGGCCCATGTAGAAGAGAGCCATCACCTGCGTGATTTGATGGACGACATTGGGCAGGCAGGGAAGAAGGCAGAGGCCGATAGCGTGCATGTCGATCTTGGGTCCGCCGCGGCGGACGCGATAGAAAACAAGCGGGGCGATGGCAAGGCAGGCCACGGAGTAGCGATAAAAATTCTGCGCCCACGGATCGTAATAGCGATTCAAGTAATATTGAAAGAGCGACGGCATCGACCAGATGAGGACCGTGGCGAAGACCGCGGCGTAGCCTTTCGAAAGGCTCGTGCGGCCGCGAAGATCGACAATCGCTCGCTGGGAATCCAGTTGTTTCATCGCTCGGTGGTTGATTTTGGCGCGTTAATTTGCTCGCTTACAAACGATTAATTACTCAGAAATGAAGCTAGCAAGGAGAAGAACGATTATGATCATGAGAAGAATTATCGGATTTGTAGCCGGCGTCGGGTTCCTCGGCGTGGCTAGTTTTGCACTAGCGAAAGAGAAAGAGGGCGCTGGAATGAGCGAGTACAACAATGGGAATCAGGCTTTTGAACAAAAGCAATACGAGCAGGCGATCGCGGAATTTACGCAAGCGATTCAAGCAAACGGCAAGCAGCCGGCCTATTACGAAAATCGCGGCTTTGCCTATTTGGCGCTCGGAAAAGGACCGGAAGCGGCGGACGATTTTTCCAAAGCCGTCGAGCTTGCGCCAAAAGATGAACGCGCCTACATCGGGCGCGCGCAAGCCTTGCTCCTGCAAAAGCAGTACGATGAGACGCTGGCCGATCTCGACAAAGCGATCCAACTCAAGCCTGAGGACGGATCCGCCTACAAATTCCATGGCTTCGCCGAGATCGGTCTAAGCCAATGGGACAAGGCGGTCGCGGATTTTACAAACGCGATCCAAAAAAGTCCGGACGATCCGCAAAGTTACGATCGGCGCGCCTGGGCGAACCGGAATTTGAAAAATTATGACGCGGCCGTCACCGATTACACGTTGATGATCGAGAAAAATCCGAGCGACCCTGAGCCGCTGGTGAAACGCGGCGCGACCTATGTGTCGATGACACAGTATGAGAAGGGGATCGCTGATTACGAAGCCGCATTAAAATTAAAGCCGGATGACTACGACACCGTGCAGCGGCTGCAGTATGCGCAGGGCATGCTGGCGGCGAGGAATGCTCCGCCGCCCACGCCCACACCCAAAGAGGAGCCGGGTTTAATTACCCCGCTAAACATCGGGATCGTGCTCGCGGTGCTGATTATTATCGCAGTGGTCGCGCGCCTCCTGACGCGAGGGAAGAGCGAAGTTACCAGCGGAAGAATTCGATAAGCGGCGCGCGGAGAAGAAATCTCTTTGACACCCAAAAGCGCGCTGTTAGCTTGCGGATGCTTTTTGCGAGAACGAGGCGGTCCCATGGTCGTTCAAATTGCAAAGTTTGACGCGGCTTTGGGACTTTTGGCTCTCTGGTGAGAAGCAAAACCGGTTCGCCGCGCGCTCGAAAACGGGAACGCGACGAGCATCGATTGACGAAGAGCGGCCCATGTAGCTCAGTTGGTAGAGCACGTCCTTGGTAAGGACGAGGTCACCGGTTCAATCCCGGTCATGGGCTCCAGAGTGAGCTCGCGACCGGAAGTGAAAGTTTAAATTGAAAGACGCAGTTTAGTTAAACAGGAGAATTGAAATGGCTAAGGAAGCATTTAAACGCGACAAGCCGCACGTCAACGTCGGCACGATCGGTCACGTCGACCATGGCAAAACCACCCTCACCGCCGCGATCACCAGCGTGCTGGCCAAAAAAGGCATGGCCGAGGTGCGCGCCTATGACTCAATCGATAACGCGCCCGAAGAAAAAGAGCGCGGCATCACGATCAATACCGCGCACGTGGAATATCAAAGCGAGAAGCGCCACTACGCGCACGTCGATTGCCCTGGCCACGCCGACTACGTCAAGAACATGATCACCGGTGCGGCGCAAATGGATGGCGCCATCCTCGTGGTGAGCGCGGCCGATGGCCCAATGCCGCAGACGCGCGAGCATATTCTGCTCGCACGGCAGGTCGGTGTGCCTTCAGTTGTCGTATTTTTGAACAAGGTCGACATGGTGGATGACCCCGAGCTTCTCGATCTTGTCGAGATGGAAGTGCGCGACCTCCTGACGCAGTACGAATTTCCCGGAGATAAAATCCCGATCGTGAAGGGGAGCGCGCTCAAGGCGCTGGAAGGCGATGCCGAAGCGGAAAAGCAGATACTCGCTTTGGTGGCGGCGATCGACGATTACATCCCGGTCCCGGAGCGACCGGTCGATCAGCCGTTTCTCATGCCGATCGAAGACGTGTTCAACATTGAAGGCCGCGGCACGGTCGCGACCGGCCGTGTCGAGCGCGGTGTTCTCAAGAAAATGGAGGAAGTTGAGCTCGTCGGGATTCGGCCAACCACGAAGACGACGGCGACCGACATCGAAATGTTCCGCAAACTTCTCGATGAAGCGCGCGCCGGCGATAACGTCGGCGTGCTTTTGCGCGGCACGAAGAAGGAGGACGTCGAGCGCGGCCAGGTCATCGCCAAACCGGGGTCGATTACACCGCACAAGAAATTCAAGGCGGAAGTTTACGTGCTGAGCAAGGAGGAAGGCGGCCGTCACACGCCGTTCTTCACCAATTACCGGCCGCAATTTTATTTCCGCACCACCGACGTGACTGGCACGGTTAAGTTGCCTGATGGCGTTGAAATGGTTATGCCTGGCGATAACATCGCGATCGAAGTTGAGCTCGGTCAGCCGATCGCGATGGAGAAGACGATCCGATTCGCTATTCGCGAAGGCGGAAAAACCGTCGGCGCGGGTCGCGTCAGCGAAATTTTGGATTAAGTTTCCACCCGATTACGCCAGTAGCTCAATTGGTAGAGTAGCGGTCTCCAAAACCGTCGGTTGGGGGTTCGAGTCCCTCCTGGCGTGTGGAGAAAGATTGCAAACGCCGAACGCCCAACGTCGAACACTGAACTTCGAACTCAGAGGCAGACAATTGGGTGTTGGACGTTGAGCGTTGGATGTTGGACGTTGTTCTTAAGAGTTAAATGCTTACAAAGACGAAAAATTTCTTCAACGAAGTGAAGGTCGAGCTGCAAAAAGCTTCCTGGCCATGGGAATCGAAGGAAAAAGGAGTCCGCCGCTACAAGGAGCTGACTGACTCAACGCTGGTTGTCATCATCGCAATGCTGTTGCTTGGCGGTTACGTCGCGCTTTTTGATTTCGTTCTCGTCAACTTCGTCCACTTCTTTACCCGGTTGCACTGATTATGGCACAAGCGCTCGCAGCAAAAGATCAATGGTTCGTCGTGCATGTTCTCTCCGGTCAGGAAAACAAAGTGCGCGAGAACATCGAGAAGCGCATCAAGACCGAGGAAATGGGCGATCTTATTTACGAGGTGCTCGTTCCGACCGAGCGCGTCTCGGAAATCAAAAAGGGCAAGAAAAGCGAGACGACGCGCAAATTTTTCCCCGGTTACCTGATCGTCAACATGCATTTACTCGACGAAAACAATCAGCTCGTCGGCCGCACCTGGTATTTCATCCGCGACACACCCGGCGTGATCGGTTTTGCCGGCACCAAAGACAAACCAATCCCGATGCGCCAATCGGAAGTGGACAACATGCTCGCGCAGATGAAAGAGCGCGAAGAAAAGGTGAAACCGAAAGTCAGCTTCGAAGTCGGCGAGACGGTGAAGGTTGCCGACGGCCCATTCCAAAATCAGAACGGCATCGTTGAAGAAATCGATCCCGAGCGCGGCAAACTGCGCGTCTCCGTCACAATTTTCGGCCGCGCCACGCCCGTCGAGTTGGAATACTGGCAAGTTGAACGCGGATAAATTTTCGACAG
>DMCG01000187.1:0-3656 GCA_003445855.1 Spartobacteria bacterium
AAAAAGATTTTTCGGCGCGATCTGTCCCGCCATGATCGCGTGATGAATTTTTTGTTCGCGGAAAAATTTTAGCAGCCGGCTGAGTTGGCCGACGCGCATCCATTCGATTAGATCGACATGTTGCGTGAGCGCCGGCTCGGTCTCGTCTGAAAATGCCGCGGCAACAATTTCCTTTACCCCGGCTTTTCGCGCGGCGTCGGCGAGTTCTCTCGGATAAACGCCGTTGCCCGCGATGATTCCGAGAATTTCTGGATTTTGCATTGCGCCTGATGCACAGGCGAGACGCCTGTGTTACGAATGGCGGCGACGCTTGACGTGCAGTTGGGCGAGCGCTTTTTGCAGCGATGCCTGAATGGCTGCGACTTCTTCGGCGCCGTGGTCCTCTTTCATTGCCGCTTTGGCGCGCTCGACCGCGGCTTCGGCCGCAGCCACGTCGATCTGCGCGGACTCCAAAGCCATGTCGGTCAAAACTGAAACTGCGTCCGCTTTGATTTCCACAAAACCTTCGCCCACCGCCATCGCGGTTTCTCGTCCATCTTTCAACACGCGCAGCTCACCCGGTTTCAGGGTTGTCAGCAGTGGAACGTGCTTCGGGTAAACGCCCAGTTCGCCTTCCGAGCCCGGCAACGTGACCATGTTTACATCTTCGGAGTAAATCTTCGCCTCCGGGGTTACGATTTCGAGTTTCAAAGTGGCCATGGCAATTTCGATTTTAGATTTTGGATCTTGGATCTACAAACGGGCATGAACGAGAACGAAATGAAAGAACGAACCAAAGCGTTCGCATTGCGAATCTTTAAACTGGCCGATGCCCTCCCGAGGACGCGCAGCGGAAATGTAATCGGAAATCAGATTGTACGAAGCGGAAGTTCGGTTGCGGCAAATTATCGTGCTCTTTGTCGGGCGAAATCCAGAGCAGACTTCATCAATAAAACGAGTGTGGTCGAGGAAGAAGCGGATGAAACCGGTTTCTGGCTCGAGATGATCGTTGCCGCAAGACTTCTCAACGCAGCGCGAATTAACCCTCTGCTTCAGGAAGCGAACGAGCTCACGGCAATTGCAGTCGCAACGCGAAAAACCGCCGCTTCGCGGACGCGATCGGAATAGATCGGAAATCGACATTCGAAAATCGAAAATCACTCTTTGATCATGTCGATGTTGCCTTTCATGTAGAAGTTCTGCTCGGGAACTTCGTCATGTTTGCCATCGAGGATTTCCTTGAAACCGCGCACCGTCTCCGCGGTCGTCACGTATTGGCCTTTGTGTCCGGTGAAAACTTCCGCGACGTGGAACGGCTGGCTGAGGAATCGCTGAATCTTTCGCGCGCGATAAACTGTGAGTTTGTCTTCCGGACTGAGTTCGTCCATGCCGAGAATGGCGATGATGTCCTGGAGATCTTTGTAACGCTGCAAGACACGCTGCACGCCGCGCGCGACATTGTAATGTTCCTCGCCCACAACTTCGGGCGCGAGCGATTTCGATGTCGATGCCAGCGGATCGACGGCGGGATAAATTCCAAGTTCTGCAATCGAGCGCTCAAGCACGATGGTCGAATCCAAATGCGCAAATGTATTCGCGGGCGCAGGGTCGGTGAGATCGTCCGCCGGAACATAAACCGCCTGGAACGACGTGATCGAGCCTTTCGTTGTCGATGTAATGCGCTCCTGTAAATCGCCCATCTCCGCCGCGAGCGTTGGTTGATAACCAACCGCGGACGGGGTGCGCCCGAGAAGCGCCGAAACTTCGGAGCCGGCTTGTGAAAAACGAAAGATATTGTCGATGAAAAGAAGCACGTCCTGGTTGCGCTCGTCGCGAAAGTATTCGGTCATGGCGAGCGCGGAGAGTCCCACGCGCAGGCGTGCGCCCGGTGGCTCGTTCATTTGGCCATAAACGAGCGCGACCTTTGATTTGCTTAAGTCTTTCTGGTCGATCACGCCGGCCTCGCTCATTTCCTTGTAAAGATCGTTGCCTTCGCGTGTGCGCTCGCCCACGCCAGCGAAAACGGAAACGCCTCCGTGTTTAATCGCGATGTTGTTGATCAACTCCTGGATAATGACCGTCTTGCCCACGCCCGCTCCGCCGAACGCGCCCACTTTTCCGCCTTTGGAAAAAGGACAGACCAGATCGATGACTTTGATTCCGGTCTCGAGAATTTGCGTTTTTGTGTCCTGCTCCATGAGATCAGGCGCTGGGCGATGAATCGGATAGCGTTTGGTGAATTTTACCGGCCCGCGGTTATCAACCGGATCCCCGGTAACATTAAAAAGCCGACCGAGCACACCTTCGCCCACTGGGACCGTGATCGGACCACCGGTATCGGCCACACTCATGCCGCGCTTCAAACCTTCAGTTGACGACATCGCGATGGAGCGCACCCAATTTTCGCCCAGGTGCTGCTGCACTTCGAGAGTGAGCTTGGTCGGATTGCCGTTGACTTCGTATTCGATTTCGAGCGCGTTGTAGATGCGCGGCAATTCTTTCCCCTGCGGAAATTCCACGTCCACAACGGGGCCGATGACTTGAACAATGCTTCCTTTATTCATAAGCGTTGATTAAGAGCCCAGCGCCATTTGCGCGGTCGCGATTTCGAGCAGCTCAGTGGTAATGCCGGCCTGGCGCATCTTGTTATATTCGAGAGTCAAATCCTTGATGAACTCATGGGCGTTGTCGGTGGCATTTTTCATCGCCACCATGCGCGCGCTGTGCTCAGACGCGCGTGCGTCGAGGATCATCTGAAAAACCTGATATTGAATGTAATAAGGCAGCATTATATCGAGCACGGCCTCGGCCGTTGGCTCAAAAACGTAGCCGAGCATTGGATCGACATGTTCATTCGCGCCCGGTTCCTTGTGCTTTTGTGCAAGATCAAAACTGCTGATCGGAAGCAATGTCTGCACGACCGAACGCTGACTGATCGTGTTAATGAAATGCGTGTAAAGCACGGAAACCTTGTCCACTTCGTGCTTAAGGAATTTTTCAGTGCAAAATTTCGCGATTGGCTTTGTCTCAACGAACGTGGGCGCGTCCTTCAATTCGAAATCGGCCAGCAACTCGCGTTTTGTGCGCGCGATAAACTGCCGCGCTTTTTTGCCCGCAACGACGTAAGCGGTTTTCGCCGTGTCAAAATTCGCGGCATCGCGAAAAAGATTCGTGTTCAGTGCACCCGCGAGGCCTTTGTCTGTGCTAATGATCAGAACAAGCTCCTTCTTTAGCTCGCGAACATGCAAAAGCGGATGCAATCGCGGGTCGGTGCGTTTTTGCAGCGAAACGAGCACCTTGTTCATCAAACCGGCATAGGGGCGGCCAGCCAGCGCGTGTTGCTGGGCCTTGCGCATCTTGGATGCCGCCACCATCTGCATCGCCTTCGTGATCTGCGCGGTGTTGCGGATCGATTTGATCCGGCGGCGTATGTCCTGCGTGTTTGCCATGTCCTAAAATCTTTTCTTCGTCGAATAACGCGCAGCGCGTTCGCGGACGTGAAAACCAATCTCGCGTTTCTTTTTTGGCTCCGCTGGCTCGAGCAAGCGCTTCAACGCGGCGAAAAGATCGACAATCGCTTCGTCATGAGAGTCGAGACGCCGCTCAAGTTCCGCGAGCTTCACCGCCAGTTGCGCGTTCGCTGCAACCATCTCGCGCAACCGAACGAATGCGCGAAC
>DMCG01000187.1:3911-10002 GCA_003445855.1 Spartobacteria bacterium
TCGGTAAATACCCACGGCAGCTTTCGCCGACCTCCGTGCGACTTTGAGGTCGCAGATTGCAACCTCAAACTTGATATCGCAAATTGCGATATCAAGTTTGTAAACTCCTCGCGTGTAAGCTGAAAAGCGAAGTCCAAAGGAAAGCGTTTTCGATTTCTTCGAAACTGCTCATTTAATCGCATGGTGCTCGTGCCGTAGATCACCGCCAAATCCGAATCGAGCATCACGCGCTGGCCGCGGATCGAATAGATCGCGCTTTCGACCTTGTCGATCTTGCGGCTTGCCGTCATAAATGAATCCAGCGCGACCAACGAAATCATTGCCAGGTTGTCTTGAATTCTTCGAGCGCGCTCTTCAATTGCGACTCGAGCTCTTCATCGATTTGCTTTTTCTCGCGAATCGATTGGAGCAGACTTTCTTTCCGCGTTTGCAAATAATCCTGCAGCTTGGTTTGAAATTCCTTCACCCGCTCGACCGGCACAGGATCGACATATCCATTCTGCATCGCCCACATTACTGCGACCTGTTCCTCGACCGAAATCGGGTTGTATTGCTTCTGCTTGAATAACTCGACGATGCGCTGACCGCGATCGAGCCGCGCTTTCGTTGTGGCATCCAGATCGGAACCGAATTGCGCGAACGCGGCCAGTTCGCGAAATTGCGCGAGGTCGAGTTTCACTTTGCCAGCCACTTGTTTGATGGCTTTGATTTGCGCGGCCGATCCGACACGGCTGACGGAAAGACCGACCGAGATGGCGGGCCGCACACCTTGATAAAACAGATCGGTCTCGAGATAAATTTGTCCGTCGGTGATCGAGATGACGTTCGTTGGAATGTAGGCGGAC
This sequence comes from Spartobacteria bacterium, assembly GCA_003445855.1. Lineage (GTDB taxonomy): Bacteria > Verrucomicrobiota > Verrucomicrobiia > Chthoniobacterales > UBA10450 > UBA10450. The sequence continues at coordinate 4,757 of DMCG01000187.1, forward strand.
ACGTCGCCGGCTTGCGTCTCGATGATCGGCAGCGCGGTAACCGAGCCGCCGCCGAATTCCTCGGTCACGCGTGCGCTGCGCTCGAGCAAGCGCGAATGCAAATAAAACACATCGCCGGGATAAGCTTCGCGGCCGGACGGCCGTTTTAGCACCAGCGAAACCTGCCGATAAGCGACGGCGTGCTTCGACAAATCATCGTAAATGATGAGTGCGTCCATGCCGTTGTCCATGAACCACTCGCCCATCGCCGCGCCTGCGAACGGCGCGAGATATTGATTGGTCGCCGTATCGGATGCGGACGCGGAAATGATTGTGGTGTAAGGCATAGCCCCTTCTCTTCCGAGAATGTCGAGAGCGCGCGCGACGTTGGAATTTTTTTGACCGATTGCGACATAAATGCAGTAAAGCGGCCGATAATCTTTGTCTTTCGCGTCTTCGGCCGCCTTGTTCAGCCGCGCCTGACTGATGATCGTGTCGATCGCGATCGTTGTTTTGCCGGTGGCGCGGTCGCCGATGATGAGCTCACGCTGGCCGCGACCGATCGGAATCATCGCATCAATCGCCATGATGCCGGTCTGGACCGGTTGACTGACGCCGCGCCGCTTGATCACGCCCGGCGCAATTTTTTCCAGTGGATAAAAAGATTCGGTTTTGATCGGGCCCTTGCCATCGAGCGGTTGACCGATGGTGTTAACGACGCGACCGAGAAGCGCTTTGCCGACTGGGACCTGAAGGAGCTTGCCCGTGGTCTTGGCTTCGTCTCCTTCGGAGATTTTCGTGTTATCGCCGAGCAAAATCGCGCCGACCTCCGTTTCTTCCAAATTCAACGCGATACCAAAAACGCCGTTCGGGAATTCGATCATCTCGTTGAGCATGACATCGCTCAATCCTTCGATGCGCGCGACACCGTCACCGGTCTCACGCACGACGCCGACGTTGCTCTTGGCCGTCGATGTTTTCAGTCCCGCGATTTTCGTTTCAATTTCTTCAAGAATACTGCTCATGATTGTCGATCTTGTTGTTGTCGATCTTTCAAAGTTGTTTTTGCAAACGTTCCAATCGATTGCGCACACTGTCGTCCCAAACGTCGCTACCGACGCGAATGCGCATTCCGCCGAGAAGCTCCGGGTTAACGACAAATTCTATTGTTAAATCACGTCCCCTCTTTTTCTTGAGGTTCTCGACGATTCGCGCACTCGTCTCGGGACTTACTTGGTTGGCACTTTCGATTCGCGCGTGGCATTTTTCGATCTCAAGACGAAGAAGCCGTTTGTAGTTTTGCAGGATGTCGATGCAATGGCGCGGCTTCTTCCCGGTCACCGACTGGACGAGCGACGCGACCTTGCCGCGATCGAGCTGGCCGTCGGTGAAACTGGCCCGCAACATTTCTCGGGAAAGCCGGCGAATTTCCTTGTTGATCTTCATGAGGCGAGTTGGCGCGCGGCCTCTTCTTGCAGCCGGCGTTGATCGTCGGACGTAAGGACTTTGCCGGTTACTTTGGCTGTTGTATCGACGACGAGCCGCCCCAGCTCGCGCTTCAAGGCCTCCATTGTGCGCTCATGCTCGATCGCGCTGGCTTCGCGCGCCTTTGCAATGATCTGTTCCGCGGCCGCAACCGCTTCTTGCTGTTTTCGCTCGGCAAGATGCACGCTGCTCGCACGCGCTTCGTCGATCATTTTCTGCGCGTCCGCATTGGCCTTGGCCAAAATCTCGCCGTAGCGTTTTTCAGCTTCCGCGAGTTCTTTCTTAATTTTGTCCGCATTGAGTAAACCTTCCTCAATACGCCGGCGCCGCTCCTCAAGCACGGCGAGAATCGGTTTGTAAGCGAACCGGCGAAGCAAAAGCGCCACGATCGCGAAGCTGATCACTTGCGACAAAAACAGCCACGGATTCCATCCGAACGTGTCGGCGATTCCCTTCGCGGAATCCAAAATACCGCCGCTGGATTGTGCGAGAATCAAAATCGAAGGCATATCAAATAGACAAAGAGGACGGAACCGTTATCGGCCGGCGCCCGCAATTTCTTAGTGAGGCAGTAGGTAGAGCGCGTAAAAGACGATCGCTTCCGTGAACGCGATCGCCAGAATCGCTTGCACAAGAATCGGCGTGGCTGCGCCGGGATTGCGCCCCACCGCCGACGCCGCGCCGAGACCGGTGAGACCGACGCCAATGCCTGCGCCCATCGCCGCAAGGCCCACGTGAATGCTTCCGCTTATCTCTGCCAATAATGGTAGTATCATATTTTTCTGTTTAGTTTTCTCTGTGGCAATCGCCGCAGTGCTGCGATCGGGTTGCCAAAATTTTCAATGTTGTGCTTCGTGCCCTGGTTCATGTTGCGCGATCAAGAGCGTGAAAACGGCGGTCAACAACATAAAAACCAGCGCTTGCACGATTCCCACCAGTATCTCCATAAAGTAAAACGGAATCGGAATCAGCCAGGAAAGCGCCGGCACCATAGTCGACATCGCTTCCAGGATGCTCTCGCCCGCGTAAACGTTTCCAAAAAGTCGAAAGCTGAGCGAGATCGGGCGGAACAAAATCGAAATCACTTCGAGCCAGCCCACCATGAAAAAGATCACGATCATCATGATCTTCAAGAAACCGGACGTTTCACCTTTCGGTCCAAAAATATGGAGCAAGAAGCCGCCCACGCCATTCGCCTGGATCGCCCAGATAATCCAAAGAACAAAGAAAATCAGCGCCATGGCAGAGGTCATGTTGAGATCGGCATTTCCTCCGCGGAGGAGAGGTTGATCGACCTGGAAAATGCCGGTTGTCGGATCATGATGTCCCCAGCCGATCGTCCCGACTCCGGGAATGAGGCCGAACCAGTTGACGAACAAAATAAAGATGAAGATCGTCGCGAAGAACCAGAAAGTTTTTTGCACCAGCTCGCGACCGATAATGCTCTCGAGAAAATCGTGGAGGCTTTCCACCAGCCATTCCCAAAAATTCTGCGCACCGCTCGGGACCGGCTTGATCTTTCGCGTGGCTAATTGCGCGAAAACGATAATTCCGGCCGCCACAAACCATGTCACCAGCATCGAGTTGGTGATCGCAAACTTCCCGATATGAACCAGCTCTGCCGGCTTTAACGGCACTCCTTCATGTTGTTCTTTCGTCTCCGCGCCCGCCGGCTCGGCTGCAAGTGTCGATGTGGCAAGAGCGCATCCGCAAAGGACTGCCAAGATCGACAATGATAAGCGAAAGGAAATACGATGTTGCATTCGGTTCGTGACAAGCCTGCGCCTGAGCTTCTTTATTGGCGTCGCCCGCAAAGGCGATGACACTCAATACAAGGCCGGCTTGCGTCGCGCATACCAAAGCGCGTTTTGCCCGGATGACAAGAAACAAAATTCTCGAAGCGGCGTCAATTTGCCGCAACCGGCTCGACGAACTGCGGCACCGGCGACGTCATCGCCTTAGATTTCACGGGCTCCTCGGCGCCATTCATGGCGATCGCTTCTTCGTAAAACGACTCGAGCATGCGGGTTTGTGCCTCCTGCTGAAAACGCTGCGTCACCGCTTGGCGGGCTCGCAATCCCATCTCGGTCAATGCTCGGGGCAAGCTCGTGATTTTCTGCATGGCGCCGGCTAACGCACTATGGTCCTCTTCCGGCACTAGCCAGCCGGTGTGGCCGTGTTCGATCGCTTCAGGAATTCCACCATGCCGCGTCGCCGCGACCACCAAACCGGTCGCCATCGCTTCCAGAACCGAGTTCGGTATGCCCTCCTGGTTCTCATCCGGTGGCGTTTCGCTCGGATGCAGAAAGAGGTGCGAGCTCGCGTAAAGTTCCATGAGTTCTCGTTCCGAAAGGAAGCCGACAAAGTGCACGTCCTTTAAAATACCGAGGCCGGCTGCGAGCATTTCCAATTCCGGTTGCAGCGGACCCTTGCCGGCAATGAAGAATTCGGCGCGCGGGTTGTCCTTTTTAAAAATGGCGAAGGCGCGCAGACTGGTCGCCACGCCTTTTTTTGGAATTAAACGGCACGCTTGCATTACTCTCCAACGACCGTTTCGTGGCGGTTGTCGATCTACAAATGGAAATTTATCCAGCGGAATGCCTGTACGATTAATCCGGAGTTTTTCGGGCGGACAACCAAATTGGACTAATCGATTAGCGAGCGATTGCGAACGCGCCAGAACCAGCGGCACAAGGTCAAACAAGCGGCGTAACTTTTCCGGATAATCGGGAATGTCCTCCTTGATCGCGACGTCGGCGCCGTGGAAAGAAACCACGCACGGCTTGTCCCATTGCTCGATAAATGGCAACAGATGCACGCCAGTGTGACCAAAATAAACGTGCATTAGATCGGCCCCACGCCGCTCCAATAACGACGCCAGCACCTGATATTCACCGCGATAAACAATCGGCGGCTGCCGTTTCACGAACTTGAGCCAGCCGTGGCGCAAAAGGTTCATGCGCGATTGCGGAATGATGTCGATATCGCGAAACGGGAAACGTTCCGCGTTTTGCACCTCCTTGGTTATGACAAATGTCCTGACGCCACGCAGCGCCTTTACTTGCCGGTAAATGTGCAACATTTCCGGCTTGAGAAATGAAGTGCAATAACTGGCGACGACGTGTTTGGCCATGAAAAAGGTTGAGAGTATGACCGAGGCACCGCCCCCTGTCTAGCTCCGTTATCAGAACGATAACATTTTACGTAACCGCGGCAACTGGAAACGATTCCAACCACTTTTCGAGCTTCATTCTCAAGCTATCCAGGCCTCCTCCGGTTTTAGCGGAAATAGCTGCGAGCTCGATCGAAGGAAATCGGTTCCGCAATGCTTCGAGATTTTCTTTCGCCCCTGGCAAATCCATTTTATTCGCAATGATGCACCATGGCCGTTCTGACAACATCGGATCGTAAAGATCGATTTCCCGCCGGAGATTTTGCAGGTCTTCGATCGGATTGCGGCCTTCGCTGCCCGCAACATCGACAACGAAAAGCAAAATGCGGCAGCGCGTAATGTGCCGCAAAAAATCGTGGCCGAGTCCGAGATTGCGATGCGCCCCTTCGATCAAACCCGGAATGTCCGCGATCGCTGCGCGCCGATAACCGGGAAACTCAACCACGCCAATAATCGGATGCAGCGTCGTGAACGGATACGGCGCCACTTTCGGCCGCGCCGCCGAGATTATGCGCAGCAAAGTCGACTTGCCAGCGTTCGGATAACCGACCAATCCCGCGTCCGCGATCGTGCGCAATTCAAACAGGAAATGTCCCTGCTCGCCTTCTTC
>DMCG01000187.1:10304-10472 GCA_003445855.1 Spartobacteria bacterium
TTGCCTTTTCCGCCCGCGCCGCCACGGCAAAGCAAAAATTCCTGGCCGTCCCGGGTCAGATCGACCATCACGTCTTCCGGCGCAGCCGAGCGAACATGTCGACCTTGTGATTGTCGATCCTGTAATTGTCGATCTTGCATTTGAGCCGCGCTCTCGCTCACCGATGGA
>DMCG01000155.1 GCA_003445855.1 Spartobacteria bacterium
CCGGCGGCTCCATTGTCGATCTTAGCAACTCCGAAATTCTTCGCGAGCCCCGATCATTTCGGGGTTGTCGATCTTTCCCGGTTGCGACTAATCCAATCACGCGATTGACGGGCGCCCGGCGCTGCGACAACTTCGCGACTTGCCTTTATGTCCGAGCCTGACCTGCGCACTCGCATTAAAGAGATGCTGGTGAAAAATTTGATGCTCCAAACCACGGCCGACAAGATCGCGGACGATCTTCCACTGTTCGGTCCAAACGGTCTGGGGCTGGATTCGATTGACGCACTCGAGCTCGTCGTGAGCATGGAGAAAACTTTCGGAGTAGGCGTGCCCAATTCCGAAGTCGCGGGCAAAGCCCTTCGTACTGTCAATACGATCCACGATTATATTCTCGAAAAACGTGCGACAACCGGTCAATCTACTCCGAGCGTCTGAAGCGCGCCCCGCTTCCAACTCATGCGTGCGGTCGCGATTGTCGATCTAACATGAACATACTTTTCGTGGAGAGCAGTCGCAGCTGGGGCGGGCAGGAATATCGCACCTGCCTCGAGATCAATTGGCTCAATCAGCGCGGACATCAGGCGTGGTTGATGTGCGACGGGAAAAGCGAAGTTTTCCTCAAGGCCACCGAACTTGGCACACGCGTCCGCGCGATGCCGCTGCGGCGACGGTTTGATCCTTTGTCTTCGTGGCGTCTCTGGCGGTTCTGTCGGCGAAATCAAATCGATTTAATCAAAACCTACAGTTCGAAAGACCATTGGCTTTCTCTGCCTCTCTATCTTTGCGGCATTCCAGTAACCCGGGCGCGTTGCATCACCGATCCTGTCGGAAACAAATGGCGCGCCTTCATCTATAAATATGGGTGCGCAAAAATTGTGGCCGACGCGCAGGTGATCAAAAAACAGCTGGTCGCGCAGAACGGAATCGCCGCTGAAAAAATCGAAGTGATCGGCTCCGGCGTAGATCTGGCGAAATTCGCGCCTGGAAGAGACAGAATGAAGTTACGGCGAGAGCTGGGCTTTTCCGAAGAGACACCAGTGATTGTCAACATCGGAATGATTCGTTACGACAAAGGCCAAACGCAATTAATGAAGGCCGCCCAAATTGTTTTGCAGGAACGGCCGGATGCGCGGTTTGTTTTTGTGGGTCAAGGTACCGGCGATCGTTGGCGCGAGGCACGACTTCAGCAAAGGATTTCAGATGCGGGACTTGAGAGTAAAATCATCATGCTCGGCTACCGATGGGACACGCCCGATATTATGGCGGCGGCAGACATCGTGGTCATTGCATCCTTAGGAACGGAGGCTTCGTCGATTGTCTTGCGCGAAGCATTCGCGAGCGGCCGCGCCGTTGTCGCCACAAGAATTGGTGATGTTCCGGAGATCATGGCAGACCGCGAAAACGGTCTAATCGTTGAACCCGGTGATCGCGAGGCGATGGCGAAAGCAATTTTGGAGTTTTTATCGAACAAGCAGCTCGCCGCACGTTGCGCTGCAAAGGCGCTGCAACACGCGCGCGATCATTTCTCTTTCGATCGGATGATGGAAGCAAAGTTGGATGTCGATCTTGCGCTTAGCAAAAAGGTAAAGGCGCGGCAAATGGCTGGGTCCAAACGCCCAACCGCCCCGGTTGCTCCGGAGTTTGTCTCACCCAAGTGACGACGAGTTAATCGCGTCGATCAATTGCCGGAAGCGGCCAAAACTGCGGCGATACGGCGTGAGGATCAGCCGCGGCAGGTCCCAAATCTCGCGCTCGTTTTTTTCCTGACTTAGCGCGCCGCCCTGCACAATTTCCCCCGTGCGCACGATGTCCACGAACTTCTCGTTAAGATCGACAATCGCTTTATTCGACAAACGATGACAAATGCGGATCACAAGTTCTTCGCCAACCCAACGCGCCGAGTGATAAACCGTGTAGAACTGCGAAATTTCCGCGGTCGCTTCTTTGATGCTGTGGACGATTTTGAAAAAGTAAAAATCTTCCGGTGAAACAAAACCGAGCTTGAACAGGTGCTCGGTGAGAAATTTCATCCACGTTTCCCAATAATTTCCGTCGGGCCGATCGAGCAGCACGACGGGAATAACGCGCGCTTTCCCGGTCTGCATGAGCGTGAGAACTTCGAAGGTTTCATCGAGTGTGCCGAAACCGCCGGGAAAAAGCGCGAAGGCGTGCGTCTCTTTTACGAAGTTCAGTTTGCGCGTGAAGAAGTAATTGAAATTAATCAGTTTTGGGTCGCCCTCGATGATCTCATTCGCTCGCTGCTCAAATGGCAGACGGATGTTGAGCCCGAAGCTGTGTTCGCGACCGGCGCCACGCTGCGCCGCGCCCATGATGCCGTCGCCCCCACCGGTAATGACCATGTAGTTTTGCGCCACCATCTCGCGCGCAAAATCCTCCGCCAACTTGAATTCAGGCGCGCCGGGCAAAATGCGAGCTGATCCAAAAACAGCAACTTTTCGAAAATGCCGATATGGCGCGAAGACTTTCGCCGCATAACGCATCTCTTTTACTGAGCGATTGATCAATTTGAGATCAGCCACGCCCATCTGATCGCGCGCCATCTTTAGCGCAGTGACGATCATTTCCTCGATGAGCTCCGGCGACTTTTCCGCGCCCCAATCGCGAACTAACTGTCGAACGCGCTCATCAAACGGCGGATCGACACTCCACTGCCGCCGCGCCGGTTGATCGTGAATGGCGCCGCCAGTGAAATCTTCCACGGCGAACTGTTAGCGTGCACCGTTGCGAACGCACGGGATTTTTGCCTCCTGTAGCCGCTCGCCGCGGCGAGCGCGGCGCTGATGTGGTAAGCTGCGCCTGCGCCGCGTCGCCCAGAGTGCGACGGCTACACTGCGATCAGGTCCGCCAGAATTTCATGCATGTGCCGGATCGGCAATGAATAATGGCCCGCGTTGTCGACGTAGCGCGCGACGCAATTCGGCAGCCGCGCGGCTACTTCCTGCGCCACGCGAAATGTAAAAGCCCGGTCTTCCTTTCCATGCCACAGCCGGACCGGTACATCGACGTCTTCCAACCGGAAGCCCCATGGTTGTGCGTAAATTTCCGCGTCGGTCATTACGCCTTTGGCCGAGGCGCGCCAGGCGCGGCGTTGACTTTCGAAACAAGCTTCGAATGCAGCTGCATCACGCAATGCCGCCGCGTCAACCGGCTGCAATAATAATTTCAAGAGCAGCGGACGAAAGCGAATTGGCGGACGCAGGCAAGCGATCGGTCGTGCCAGGTAAAACAAGGCGCGCAAAAGCTGCGGGTGCGACCGATAGAGCGCGAGCATCCAGCGGTAAAGTTTTAGCAATTCGCTGTGCTCGCTAAGATCGACAATCGGCGGCGCGCCGCTCACGATCGCAATCGCGCGCACACGTTTTGGCATTTCCCACGCCGTCACATAGGCATACGGCGCGCCACCGGAAATTGCCAGGATGTGAAACCGCTCGATCTCAAGCTTGTCGGCGAGCTCGCCCACGATCGGAGGCCAATCGATTAATTTCCGGTTGGCTTGGAAAGCAGAGCCGCTGATACCGGGCCGATCTGGAGAAATGATTCGAACGCCGAGATCGTGGGCCGCCGCATGCGTTAATTCCGCCATCGTGCGCGAACTTGGCCAGCCATGGCAAAAAAACACGGGCGCTCCCTTGGCATCGCCGTATTCGTCGTACGCCATGTGCCCGCCGGATTGTAGCGGAATTAATCGTGTTGGAGTTTTCACTTTAATTTCCTAAATCTCCTCGACTACCCGAACATTCTGCACGTTAGTTTCGTATAATTTGGTATGAAGGAACAATCACAGTCGGGTAAAATTTCTCTGCACGGCAACGGAATGGGCGTGCCTTCGCCGGAGCAGGTGGAAAAGCGCGCTCGCGAAATCGCGATGATCGATGAGCGCAATCCGGACGAGTTCACCGACGCGGATTGGAACCAGGCGCGCCGCGAATTGATGGGCGTTGAACATCCTGGTCCGCCGGAAGAAACCGAGCAAAACGCTGAGGTGACCGAAGAATGGAACGTCGTCGCAAGTTCTTCCGGACATCGCGCGCCGCGGCCTGGCGTTGAAGAAGAGGAAACATTGGG
>DMCG01000038.1 GCA_003445855.1 Spartobacteria bacterium
GGCAAGATCGACAAGGTGGCGGTGCGAGATGTGGAAGAAGCTGTAGCCGCCGCCCTGTGGGCGGCGCGATGCGCGGGTGAATAACGCCGCATGGTGAAAAGGAGGTCAACGCCGCGCGTCGCACAGCGACGCGGCTACAGTTTGCATCAGGCGCTAATGCGCATCGGCATCAGCACGTAGAGGAACGGCGTCTGAATCTTCAAGACGCCCGGGCTCATTTCATCGATCAGATCGAGAAAAACTTCGTCCTCAGTCAGGTTGCGCAACGGCGCCATCAGGAATTCCGGATTAAAGGCGATGGAAAGATCGCGCCCTTTGTAGGCAACGGGGAGCGACTCTTTCGCTTCGCCGACCTCCGGCGTATTGGCGGTGATCTCGATGTTGTTTTTGCTGAAGTTCAGTTTGATCGAGTTCGATTTCTCGCTCGCGAGCAGGGAGACGCGCCGCAATGAATTCAGGAAGGTCTCGCGCTCGAGCGTGACGCGCTCTTTCGCTTCCGACGGAATGACCTGTTTGTAATTTGGATAATTGCCTTCGATCAACTTGGACACGAGTAGCGTGTTGTTGAGATCGAATGCAATCTGGCCGCTGCCCATGCTCACTTTCACTTCGCCGTCATCGGTGAGCAGGCGCTGCAGCTCGGTGACCGCTTTCGTCGGGACGATGATGTCGGCTTCGTGGCTGCGCGGGAATTCCAGTTCGATGTCGAGCATGGCCAGCCGCCGGCCATCCGTCGCCACCAGCGTGAGTTTATTTTCCTTGAAGCTGAAAAGCACGCCGTTCAGCACGTAACGAGTTTCGTCGGTCGAGATGGCATACGAAGTTTTCCGCAAACCGTCTCGCAAATCTTTTTGCCGGATGGTGACGATCTTGGCGTCTTCAAATTTCGGCAGTGGCGGAAATTCTTCCTCGGGCAACCCGAGAATTTTGAAAAAGCTTTGCCCGCTCCGGATCGACGCGGCGTTTTTTCCATCGACATCGAACTGGATTTCGCTCGAGGGCAGCTCGCGGATGATGTTGAAGAGCCGGCGCGCCGGCAGCGTGGTCGCGCCCTCCTTTTCCACCTGCGCTTCGAAACTGCCGCGGACGCCGACATCGAGATCGGTGGTGGTGAGATGAACTTCGTTGCCATTGGCTTGCAGCAGCACGTTGGAAAGAATCGGCAGCGTGGTGCGAGTGCTGACCACGTTTTGGACCTGTTGCAGACCTTCGAGCAGTTTTTCTTTCGTGACGCTGAATTTCATGACGGCGAGCAGCGCTTAAGATGTAAGGCTTCCGATTTTATTCGGCAACCGGAAACTCTTTCGCGTTAAGATCGACAAGTACACTCAACGTTGCAACGAACTGTCGATGAAAGAAATTGTCTGACGAAGGGTGTCCTGCTCGTGCATGCGCTTCTTCACCAGCTTGCAGGCATGAAGGACGGTGCCGTGATCGCGTCCGCCAAATGCGTCGCCGATTTCGTTGAGCGACGCTTTCGTGAGCTCGCGCGCCAGATACATCGCGACCTGGCGCGGAAAGGCAATACTGGCCGGGCGCCGTTTGCTCGTCATATCGGCCAGACGCACGTCGAAATGTTCCGCCACACGCCGTTGAATTTGCTCGATCGTGACGGAATGCCGCGCTTCCTCCTGCAAAATGTCCTTCAGCAGATGTTCGACGACTTCCTGCGTGAGCTCCTTTCCACTGAGTGAGGCAAAGGATGCCACGCGCATGAGCGCACCTTCAAGACGACGCACGTTTGTGCGAATGCGGTTGGCGAGAAATTCGAAAATCTCATCGCGCAGTGTGATCTGCATCGTCCGCGCTTTCTTGCGCAAGATCGCCATGCGCGTCTCGACGTCCGGTGGCTGAAGCTCAGCGGTCAGTCCCCATTCAAAGCGCGAAACGAGCCGCTTCTCCAGGTTCGTGATCTCCGAAGCGGGCCGGTCGCTCGAGAGCACGATCTGTTTATGGCCGTCGAAAAGCGTGTTGAAGGTGTGAAAGAATTCTTCCTGCGAGCGTTCCTTGCCGCCGAGAAATTGAATGTCGTCGATCAACAGGAGATCGGCCTGGCGATAACGCTTTCGGAATTTTACCAGATTGCTGTGTTGAATCGCGTCAATGAACTCGTTGATGAACAGTTCGCTCGAGAGATACATCACCTTCGCGCCTTTCTTTTTCGCCCAGACATATTGGCCGATGGCCTGCATCAGATGCGTCTTGCCCAAGCCGACGCCGCCGTAAATAAACAGCGGGTTATAAGTTCTGGCCGGTAACTGCGCGACCGCCAAACTGGCCGCATGCGCGATCTCGTTGTTAGGACCGACGACAAACGATTCGAACGTGTTTCGTGGATTGAGCCCAAGCGCGCTGCCGACCAGTTTCGTGTCTCGGGGCGAGTCTGACGCCACCTCCTTCAATGCAGCCACGTCCTCAGCCACCTGCACTGAAGTTCCCGGCGGCGAAGAAAATTTTACTTCGCGCGGGCCGCCAAAAGCGGTGACGATGGCGGCTTGCAAGGCGGCCATGTGATTACTCTCGATCCAAAATTGGTAGATGTTGTTTGGAACACGGAAGGTGAGCGAGTTGTCGGTGGCGTCGATCAATTCAACGGCGGAAAACCAGCGCTTGAATGTATCGGCGCTGACCTGTGGCTTTAAAGCGGCGGACAATCGCTGCCACAATTGGGTATAATTCTCGTCCATAGCGACTTGTTAACAGCGTTACACAATTGCCACAAAGGCTCTTACCGAGGGAAATTGGTCAGCCAAACGACGCCGATGCTTGGGCGACATCGCATCGGCCTGGCAGAAGAAACGCCGGGAAAAAATACCAAAAATGTCTGAATACGAGGGGAAAACGCTTCCCGCGCACTTCCGCAACGCCGCGGTTGCCGCAAGATCGACATCTGATTTGCGTCGTCGGTGTAGAGAGGTTAAGGCGTCGCTCATTCTCGCTGTTAGGAGTTTTATCAGAAGCTGTTCACATCTTATTCACATGCACTCCCTTTTCGCCCTGCCAGCGGCTTGAGATTAGAAACCGCTGTCCACATCGACAAGAAAAAATCTTAATTTTATTTTTCGTCGCACATCAAAAAAAACTTGACTGAAAAATCAAAACGAGCGTGGCCGAAAACAGCAAAAATGATCCCCGCGTGCGAAGTTGACCGAATTAGCGCACACGCGCATTTTTGCTCCCTTTGGAGCACGCTTCGCACTCGCTCCACGTGCCGGAAATGAATTTGAACCAAATTAGAATAGCGAACTGGCAATCCAAGCGCGCTGTTTTTTTCCATTCGCCGGCCGAATAGCCATGCGCATTTTTCTTTTTGTTTCAGCCGCTCTTTTTTTCGGCATCTCGCCCACCCGCGCCACCGACGAGCTCTTGCCGCCGTTCGGCTTTCGCTGGAACGATCCCATGACGCGCGTGGAAGCCGTCTTAAAAGGCGCGAAAGCACAGACCGTGTCGCGCGAAAAAAAAGAAAGCCGCGAAGTGTGGACCGTTGAAGGCCTCGTCCATCCCGGCTTAAAGCGGACGCTCTTTACTTTCAAGGGGGGATCGCTCTTCGGCGTGGAACTGCAATACGAATACCCCGATTGGACAATCGAGCGTTACAACCAGCGCATGGGAGAAATCCGCAAATATTTCGATGAGAAGTACGGGACGGGCAAACTAGTCTCCCGCTCGCGCGACACCGATACCGAAGTCATCCAAACCCTGGTCGGCTATCAATGGGTGGTCGGGGCGACGATGCTCGAGCTGTTCTATTTCTCCGCCCAGCACGACATGCTCGTCTTTCGCACCATCACGGTCGATTACAAAGCGCTTTGACCGACGAGCGATTGTCGATCTTTTACTCGCCCGCGCTTTGTCTCCTTTTGCAATCGCTTCAGGCGGCTCGATAAGCTTGCCTTCGCCGCGGAGTTCATTCGATCGATAAAAAGAATTCCGTTGAGGTGATCGGCTTCATGCTGCAAAGCGCGCGCCAACAAACCGGTGGCTTCGATTTCGATCGTTTTATTCTCCAGTGTTTCCGCGCGCACGCTTACAGATTCCGCCCGCTCGATTTCACCCGTGATTTCGGGAAAACTCAAACAGCCTTCTGTTCCGATCGCGCTGCCCTCGCTCCGCGTAATCTGCGGATTGATCAAGACGAGCGGCATCGCCGCCTTGGGATCGACATCTTCGCCGTTCAACTTCATCGTGCTCGGCCGATCTTCGATTTGCGAAATGTCGAGCACCGTCAGCTGCAGCGCTTCGCCCACTTGCTGCGCGGCGAGGCCGATGCCATTCGCGGCGTGCATGGTCTCGATCATGTTCTGCGCAAGCTCGCGAATGCGATTGTCGATCTTATCGATCTGTTTGCCTTTCGCGCGCAGAATTGGATTGCCGTACTGCAAGATCGACAATCTCATTTTTCCTCGCGCATAAACGACGGAAGATTTTTCACGCCCGCCAGTTTCAAAGCGTCCATCACTTTGACGATGGTCCCCCACGACGCCTCCTTGTCGGCTTGCAGGGCCAGCGTCGATTTACGATCCGCGGGCAAATCGCGCACCGCGGCCTCCAGTTCGTCTACGCCGACAGTTTGCCCGTCCAATTGGATCTCGTTTTTTTTATCGACACTCACGATTGCATGCTCGAGTTCGGCCGGTCGCTTGGTCGCGGTTTTCGATTCCGGCAAATTGATCTTAACTTCCGGCTGGTCCTTTTTAAATGTCGTCGAAACAACGAAAAAGATGAGCAGGATGATGAGGATATCGACCAGCGAAACGATAATGATGGTGGGGGCCCTGCGTTTCCGGACGATAAAGTTCATAGCTTGAGATGGGCGCGCGCGCTACACCACTGGCGTCGGCGTCGGCGCCGTTGTCAGCGGTGAGGATTTTGTCGGGATCACTTCGCGGGAAGAGCGCCCATAGTAGCATTTGCTGATCAACTCCACGACCAGTGTCTCCATTTCCACCGACATCACTTCCACCTTTTTCGAAAAATAACTGAAGGCGATCAACGTCGGCACCGCGATCGAAAGTCCGAAGACGGTTGCATTCAGCGCTTCGGCAATGCCGAGCGCGATTTGGCGCGTGTCCGATGCGCCCGAGCTCAAGCCAAGATGCGAAAAAACGTGCACCAGACCGGAGACCGCACCGATCAAACCGAGGAGTGGCGCGATGCCGGTTATCACTTCGAGAACGATGAGCCCTTTTTCCAGCCGCACCATTTCGTGACGCGCGCGTGTTTCCACCACTTCCACGTTCTCCGAACGCGGCCCGCGCAAGTGCTGGAGCGCAACGCGCGCGATCCGGGCCAGTGAGGACTGGTCGTGGCTGACGATTCGCATCAATCGTTCCGGGCTCGCGCCGGGCACGAGGCGTTCGATCTCGCTTTCGATCACGAGCGGCATCACATTTTTTTCTCGCAAAGCGATGCCGCGCAAAATCATTGTCGTCACCGAAACGATCGAGCATACGAGCAGCGGCCACATAAAGAGCCCGCCCTTGACGAAAAAACTCATGATGGTCTGCACCGTTTCCGGCGCCCCGGCGATTAGAGCAATGGCGATCATCAGTTGGCGTACATCGTAAATGACATTTCTTCCTCCAGCCCCTCAGCCGGCAGCGTGTCCGCCACATCCTCCGGAATCGGCGGCAATTGGATTTCGAGCACAGATTGGAGACACACGTTTGCGAAAGATTCGTTGGAGCTGTTTTCGACGATCTTGAGATTCGCCACGTGACCGCTTCGGTCAACCGAAAAGACCAGACGCAAGGTGCCGATGCTGACCAAATCGCGCTGCCTGGAGACATAATAGTACCAACGCGAGCCAACAGAATCGTAGAGAGTTTTTTGATATCGACCCAGTGGCGTGCCAACAGCGTTCACCGCGGATGCACCACGATTCGTGATCGATCCTGACAACCGCGTTTGCCGTTTTTGCGCGCGATATGAAGAGCGCGGCTGTTCTGGCGTCGGAACAACCGAAGGTCGAACTGTCGGAGTCGGTGTCGAGGTTAACATCGCAAATTGCTCTGTTTCAGTAACCGGCGTCGGCCGAGGTGTCGGTTGCGGCGGTTCGGACGGTTTTGGGCTTTCCTGTGGTGCCGCGCTTGGCTGTGATTGCGCACCTTCATTCGGCAGCGAGTACTGATGCGTTTCCAAATCAACCGACGGCCGGTCGCTCCCCTGCTGCGACGGCAAGGGCGCTTCGCCCGTGGCCGGTTGTTGACTTGCCGCAATCGAATTGGCGTTTGATTCAAATGTTTTTTCTTTCGGCTCCTCCGCCGATTGCTTCGATTCGTCCGTCTCCATGAACGCGGGATTCTTCGGAACAACCGGTGGCGGCGTGGAAAGATCGACAATGGTTAGTTCGATCGGCTTTTCCTCCACCGGCAGCGCGGGGGAAAAAACACCACCCAAAGCGGCAAGGGTGAATGCGACCAGTAGATGAATTAAAAGCGCTGCCAGCAGCGCCCATAAAACTTTTCGAGCTTCCTGTTTTCGATCCAGCATTCCGTCGCCCGGCTGGGCGAACATGATCTCGGCCGTCGTCATGAGAGCGATTTATAAATGATGGATACGGGAGTCGGGCGCGGAGTTTCTTCAGATTCCGAGCGAGCGAACATTATCTCAGCGGCCACGCGCTGACAAATTGCGCCGCTCTTGATCGTCGATCTTCGCTGTCCGATGCGACCTGGCTGCTGCGCGTGCATGATGAAACAAATACTGCTGCGCGTAACCGCCGTGTTTCCCGAAATACAATTCCGAAAACGCGCGCAATCGTTGCCGCGTCACTTTTCTTTTCCGCGGAAAATATTTCTCTCTCAAGACGCGCTCAATCCAGACGTCGATCGGGAAGGCGCGCAAACGTTCGTAAGCGAAAAGCATCACACAATTAGCAACCTTCGCGCCCACGCCCGGCAACTGGCAGAGCTTTTCTCGAAGATCGACATCGGAAAGCGCCGCCCAGGCATCGAGATCGGCTGCGCGCGAACGGACGAGCCGCGCGGTCGCCAGTAAATTTTTTGCGCGGTAACCAAGCGCGCATTCGCGCAATTCCTTTTCCGAGCTTTCGGCGACTCGTTGCGCCGATGGAAACGTGTAGACGAGATGATTGATTGACTCGCCTCCCGGCTCGTCAACCCTCGCGGGCCTTCCCGTCGACGTCGCTCGGCTCCCGCCGGCTCCATTGTCGATCTTGCGCGCGTCGCCAAAACGTTCGCGCAATCTTCTCGAAATCTGCCGGATGTGCGCGATCTGTTTCATCGACGAACAAATGAATGTCGCGAGACATTCCCAGCGCGACTGACGAATGATGCGTAGTCCGCGGCAAAATTTTCTGGCCGCGTTCATGATCGGATCGTCCGGAAACGAAGCGCAAATCTCAGCCAGAGGATGATCGAGCGCGAAATAATTGCGGACCAATAGCTTCGTGGCATGGGCATCCTGCCCATGTTCTCCAACACATCGGCTGGAAGCCGATGCCGCTTTCGCGTGGACGCCTAACGCATCGCTGCGTTGCTCCACATACACCGCGACATCGTCGATCGTCCCACAAAATCCGTTGTCGATCTTTTCCCAATGAAAGACCTG
>DMCG01000210.1:0-211 GCA_003445855.1 Spartobacteria bacterium
TCTACACAGAGTGGATCGTCGGCAGCGTCGGATGTGTATAAGAGACAGGTAGGGGGCGACGTTGTTGTCCTGCGGGAAGCTGACAGCTTCCCCTACAGAAATCGCCGGGGACACACCGCACGGTGACGGCCCGCAGGGCCGTGGCTACAAGTGAGGATTGCGCCCCTGGCTTCGCCGACGGCAGTTGTAGCTGCCGCTGTCCTCAGCGGCA
>DMCG01000210.1:423-1006 GCA_003445855.1 Spartobacteria bacterium
AGTCTCGTCTCTAACTCGTTTCAAAGGTGATCGGTGTACGAGAGTCACCGAGGTTGATGAAGACAGCACTGGCCCCGAAAGCTTTCAAAAGTTGACGAGCTTGCCTTGCCTGAGTAAGCTCCGGCTCGCCAATAAGGCAATTTTTAGGAGTGATGATTTGATGCCAGAAGTGATCGTTCGAAAAGGTGAACCGGTGGATCGCGCGTTGAAGCGGCTGAAGAACAAGCTGGACGCGGAGGGTATTCTCGAAGAGGTCCGGCGTTTGCGCGCGTTTGAGACGCCGAATCAAAAGAGCCGCCGGAAAGCCAAAGCCAACGCCAAACGTGGCCGCACCAGGTTCAGATTCAATCCAAGCTAAAATGTAGTGGCCGCCGTCCCCGGCGGCTTTTCCATGTCTTGCCGCTGAGGACAGCGGCCCCTACAACTTTTTAAAAGCAAGCTGGAAGCTTGCGTTACACTACTCGCATTCGCACGCGATCCGGAACCCGAGATCGTTGCACGAATAACTCGGCACATTCGAGCCGCGCGCGGTTGCTCTTAAACTGTTGAAGCGCGATTTCCAACTCCCGCCACGATAAACGCG
>DMCG01000210.1:1336-3724 GCA_003445855.1 Spartobacteria bacterium
GGAACGCGCCCACCGGCGAGCTTTCCGTGTAACCGTCGTCAATCTCGCGGTCGCTCCAGGCAAAAACGGTATTGCGATCGGCGAAGTTCGCGAGATCGCCACGGCCTTCATGATTGCCCCACGGATATTTTCTTCCGTCGGTCCCGCGCGCGGCGAATTCCCATTCGGCCTCGGTGGGCAATCGATATTTTTTTCGCTCACGTGTGCTCAGCCATTGGCAAAACTTAATCGTGTCGAGGCTGCTGACATGGACGACGGGATGACGGTCGCCCGCGCCCGGCATCCGATTGCGCACATGCGAGGGATCGAACTTTTCGTAAACGGCATTGGTGATGAGATGGCGCGACAAATAAAAACGGCTGACGGTTACTCGGACGAGCGGCCGCTCATCCGGCGATGCCTCGAGCGCTTCGCTTCCCATCACAAATTCGGCCGATGGGATGAACAGCATTTCGCCGCCCAGTGAATTTTGGAAATTAACATACCGCCCGCGCTCGGCTGCGACGTTGATTTCGATGTGAATTGCTTGGGCAGTCTCTCCGAGATTCGCTTCGCGCGCTTCAGATCGGATCGCCTCGATGCGCACCGGTCCCGCGGCGGGTTGCGTCTGAGAAATCGCGTCCGCTTCTTCCAGATAAAGATCGACAAGGTCCTCAGCTTCCCCCGGCTCGATGCCGAGACTTTCCGCCATGTTGATGAAAGCGTCGCGCTGATCGTCGGTCATGCCGAAGCTGTCGAGCGAGCTCAAGCGCAACAAGCGAAGAAACTCCTCCTGCGGATTGGATGATTGCGGGCCTTGTGATGGAAGCGGCGCCGCTGTTGGAGGAAGAGGCGCTGGTTGCACCCGTTTCGCGCCGCTGTCCCTCAGTTCGGCCTCGATTTGGGAAATCATTTGCGACTTCGTCAGCCCGTGTTCGCTGCCGAAACGCATCAGATTTTTTTCTTCCTCGGCCGTAAGAGTTCCATCGGCGATGGCGAAGGCGAGATATTTTTGAAATTCGGCCACCGCCTCTTCATGTTCCTGGGCCGCGAGCTCGTCATCCATCTCGCGACGTCGTTGCGGATCGAGAAGTTCGACCCGCGCCTCGGTCAGGTAGCGGGACGATTCTTCCAGGCCGGTGCGGAGCAACTGCGCCAGGGGATTGCTGGGCTGATTTTTGAGCGGCAATTTTTTCTGCCACCAGCGCAACAGTTCCCGACAGCGCTCCTCAATCAGCTCGTTGCTCGGATTGGCGCGCGGATCAAGACAAAGCCGCTCGTAGAAATTCGGCGACTTGTAATTGCTCCACCCTTCCCACTTGTGCGGATCGTCCGGGAGCGGAACAGGAAAAATGACGTTGCATTTAGGCATTCTTACTCAACGCTCAATTTCCCGAGACCGGAGATGGCTTTCGCGATTTCGTTTGGCGCCAGGCCGGTGTTGCGCTCGATCGACACCTTCGACTGATTGCCGCACGCTTCCACCGCGACCTCCAGCACCTGGTTGGCGTTGTAGCGATACGTCAGTTCGACGGGAGAGCCTTTCGGCAAAAACGGCGGCAATTCGATATCGCAAACGCCCAGCGGCGTGCATTCCGCCGGCAGCGAGCTTTCTCCCTCCACCACCTTGACCAACGCATGCTGCATGTTTGCGCTGGCCGTGCCAAATGAATTTTTCGCGCTCGCCGGGATGGTGGTCCGCTTTTTGATCATGGGGAAAACATATTCCTCGAGACTCGATTCATCCCACAAGACGACGCCGAGGCTATGGGAGGTGATGTCGGTAACCTGAATCAACCGGCCATCGCGACAGGAAAATTGTTGCCGCGTATTTTCACCGAGCACTTTTTCGCCTGTAATTTCTTCCTCGCGCAACATTGACAACGTCGCCTGAATCGCCGCGCCCACCGCGACCGCTTCATCCGGATTGACGTCGCTCACCAGCGGCGCGGAGGACAATTGCGAAATCATCTCCCGCACCATCGGCATACGCGTCATGCCGCCGACGAGAAGGATCTTGTCGATCTTGTCCCATTTCATCTTCGCTTCCTGCATCACGATCTCGCAAATCGTTTTGCATTTCTCGACCAGATGACGGGTGCGCTTTTCAAAATCTTTCCGGCTCACTTCCACTTTCACACTTTTGCCGTGGTGGTTATGCACGATGGCGGTATGAGTGCGGCTGGAGAGCTGGAGTTTGGCCGCGACCCCGCGGGTCTGCAGATCTTGGTAACTCTGCAAATCGAGCAGCGGATTTTCACTGTGTGCGCGATCGAACTCCCCGGCCACAAAATTAACGATCACGTCGTCCCAATCTTTGCCGCCGAGCCGGTGATCGCCGTTCGTCGCGATGATGTGGAGCTTTTGGTTCTCGATCCGCATGATGGTCACGTCGAAGGTGCCGCCGCC
>DMCG01000210.1:4011-4169 GCA_003445855.1 Spartobacteria bacterium
AGGTCGAAGACAAAAACGGTTTGGTCGTGGTCGAGCTTGTCGAGGCCGTAGGCGAGTGCGGCCGCGGTCGGCTCGTTGATAATTTGGAGAACATTGAGCCCGGCGAGTTGACCGGCCGTGATCGTGGCCGTGCGCTCTGCGTCGTTGAAATAAGCCGG
>DMCG01000238.1 GCA_003445855.1 Spartobacteria bacterium
GGAAGTCAACAGAAGTCGTGAAACTTACCGGATCACCAGTTACGTCGAAGACATTCGGTAGGCATCTGCTGGCGCACCAGTAGAGTTTGTCCAACGCGCGGACGAATATTTCTCCGCCCCAAAGATCGACAATGCGCGAACAAATCGGTTGACAACCATTTGCGCTGCTCGCAAAGTCAATACTCCTTTTTTATCATGCTCGCCCCGCCGCTTACTCCCTTCGTTCTTGCCGGCGAGTCGCCGACCATTCTTCAATTCCCGACGGAAGCATTCCGCTCCGTCCATTCCTTGCGCAATATGACGACTCAACTCCTCCAGGAAGCAGCCCAAGTCATCCCAAATCAGCAACTCCTGATCAACGTTGTCTCCAAGCGCGTGCGTCAGCTCGGTTTGGGACATCGGCCGATGGTGGAGGTAGGTCCGCGCGCGTCCCTCACCGATATTGCGCTCAAGGAAATCATCGCCGGCAAGCTCACCTACGAATCGATCAAGGGTTCCGCGGACGGCGCCTAAATTTCCGTCGCGTTTCAGGGCGCGATCATGGCTGCCGAGTCGATTCTTAATCGCAAGGCGCTGCGCGATTATCACATTCTCGAGCGTTACGAGGCCGGCATCGAGCTTAAGGGCAGCGAGGTCAAGTCGATCCGCGCTGGCAAAGCGAACATCAGCGACGCCTTCGCGCGCATCGAAAATGGCGAAGCCTTTCTCTACAACGCCGACATTCAACCATATGAGCGCGCCAGCCATGAAATTCCGGCAGCCAAACGAGTGCGCAAATTGTTGTTACATCGACAAGAGATAGTAAAACTTTACGGCGAGACACAAGTCGCCGGGCGTGCGCTGGTCGTTCTTAAACTCTACTGGAAGAACGGAAAGCTCAAAGCCGAGCTCGGCCTCGCCCAAGGCAAAGTCGCGCGTGACAAGCGCGCTGATCTGAAAAAACGCGCCGTCGAGCGCGAGACCGCGCGCGAAGTCGCGCGTTTCAATCGCCGCCACGCTTAGATCGACATCGTTCGTATGTTTGCCAGCCGATTCTCTTTCGACGGCAAGATCGTTTTGATCACGGGCGGCTCGCGCGGACTCGGTCTGGCTCTGGCGCGGCAGGCTTGTGCGCGTCGCGCACGCGTTGCCTTACTCGCGCGCGATCCAAACGAACTTGCGCGAGCTTGCGATGATCTAACGCGACTTGGCGGCGTCGCGCTACCGGTCGAATGCGATTTACTCGAGCCCGCGCAGATCGAGCAAGCTGTGGGAAGAATCGTCGATCACTTCGGCGGCCTCGATGTTGTGATCAACAACGCCGGCATCATTGAAGTCGGTCCGCTCGCGCACATGAAGCGCGCCGATTTCGAAAAAGCGATGATGCTTCACTTTTGGGCGCCCTACCACGTCATTAGCGAAGCGATTCCGCATTTCCGCCGGCGCGGCGGCGGACGCATCGTGAACATCTCTTCCATCGGAGGGAAAATCGCCGTTCCGCACATGGCGCCATACACGGCGAGCAAGTTCGCCCTCGCCGGTTTCTCGGATGCGATTCGTGCGGAATTGGCGCGAGAAAATATTCACGTCACGACCGTCACGCCTGGAATGATGCGCACCGGGTCGCAAGGCTTCGCGAAATTCAAGGGCGATCACGCAGCCGAATACAAACGATTTACTGCCTCGAGCAGATTGCCGTTCGCTTCCATTTCCGCTGAGCGCGCCGCGAGAAAAATTCTCGCGGCTTGCGTGAGCGCTCGGCCCGCGCTTGTCATGCCGATGTCGGCGCGGATTATGATTATGGCGAACGCGCTTTTTCCAAATCTCTTCGGGCGTATGATGAAAATGGGGAACGCCTGTTTGCCATCGCCGGCTGGGCCGGGTGGCGATGAGTCGCGTCGCGGGTCGGAGATTCGGTGAAAGCAAAGCGTCTCTTTGTTGCGATCGAATTGCCGGAATCAATCAAACACTTGCTTGTCGATCTTGACCCGGAAATTCGCGGCGTCCGTTGGGTTGACGCTGACCAAATGCATCTCACGCTCAGTTTCTTCGACCTCGTGCCGGAAGATGTCGATCTAAAGCTGCGGGAAAAACTCAACATGATTCATTTCGGCGCGTTTTTCCTGCCGATCGCGGGCGTGGGAACATTCCCGCCGAAAGGTCCACCGAAAATCATTTGGATCGGCGTCGGTCGTGCACATCCGCATCTGTTCCAGTTGCACAAGCGCGTCAGCGACGCAGCTGTCGCCGTCGGTCTGGAACCGGATTTGCGCCCGTGGCATCCGCACATCACGCTCGCGCGTTGCCGGAACGTTCCGCCGCATTTGCTGCGAGGATTCTTGAAATCAAATGTCGATCTTGATGCGGGAATGGTGCGCGTAGAGTCGTTTCATCTTTATTCGAGCAAGCTCGGCCCGGCGGGCCCAACTCACACGCGCGAGCTCACATTTTCCTGTAGCGGCGGTCTATGACCGCCGACAAATAAATGCGACGCTCATAGAGCGCCGCTACAATTTAGATGTCGATCTTTCTTCGCGTGCGGACGGCACCAAGATGGCGTCGCGCATTCCGTGCAAGAGTTTCTTGTCGGCCGGACAAATCGTCGCCAGCACACCGCGCAACCTCACTCGATCGCCTTCGACAAAAAAGTACGGGCAAAGGCGAACGCGTCCTTTCATGGTTTTTAATTCCCCCGACTCCGGGTCCCAGTATCGATGTTCGAACAATCGGCCTTTGTGAAAGCGCTGCAGAATTGTTGGTGACGACTCGAACGTCGCGAGCGCATGGTCGATCCTGCGTTGCCACTCGACGTGCGGCAGATCGGCCCCAAGTGCGATGCCGCGGCTGCCCCAGCTCAGCGGCGAAAATCCGCTCACCTTCAAAAGAAGATCTCGATCTTTCTGGCTGAATTTAGCGGCTTCGTGCCAATCGTGAATTTCGAGGCGCGGAATCACCGCGTGCTGCGGAAGCGGCGCCGGATCAAGCAGCCAGGAGTAGGGAATTACCTCCTGCAATTTGACAAAATATTTTTCGCCCAGCTCGCGTCGCCAAAATTCGCGCAACGGTTGCAGCCAAAAAAGGGCGAACCACATTTTCTCTTCGAGATAAGGCTTGATCGGAGGCGTGATTGAAATTCGACCTTCCTCATTTGCGCGCAGTGTTTTGTCGATCTCGGAAAGGTTTGGCAGATCGAAGAGTTCGAAGAACCGGTAGACGGCGCGGCCATCCTGCGGCTCGTAGTTTTCCGCCGCGACTACACGCCATTCGAGATCACGATGTCGATCTTTCAATCGCGCGCCGATCCATTCCATTTCCGGCCGGTAAGTAGCGGCTTCTTGCGAAATGACAATGTCGCC
>DMCG01000183.1:0-176 GCA_003445855.1 Spartobacteria bacterium
GCGCAATTAAAGCGGCCCGCCTACGTTTTACTCCGGCGTGGCAGCCTTCGCTCTACGCTGCGCTCCAAGCGAAGGCTGGAGCCGACGACGGGATTCGAACCCGTGACCTGCGGTTTACGAAACCGCTGCTCTACCAGCTGAGCTACGTCGGCGCGGAGCGGGCAAAGATGGCATCC
>DMCG01000183.1:444-2266 GCA_003445855.1 Spartobacteria bacterium
AGCGCCCCTACAAAGGCAACACAAATGTTTCGCCGATTTCGCGGAGGGCGATCCGCTTCGGCGCATCGCGCAGCGCGGCTTCAAAGCGCTCGATCGGTTCGCGAAACGGCTCGAAGCTGAGCCGAAAAGTTTGATGGTGCACTGGCATGATGAATTGCGCGCCCGCGTCGTTAGCCATCATGATCGCTTGCTCGGGCGTGCAATGTGACCGAATCCACGGATTGTAAGCGCCGATCGACATGATCGCGAGATCGATGCGACCGCGCTCGCGCAGGTCGCCAAAACTATCCGTCAACGCGGTGTCGCCGGCGAAAATAACGCGCCTTCCTTCACGTTCGAAAAGATAGCCGTTATAACCGCGGTAGGTGTCGCGCTGCATTCGTGCGCCCCAATGTTTTACGCGGAAAGCGATGATGTCGATCTTGCCAGCGGAAGTCTGAATAGATTTCCGTTCGCCCCACCGAAGCTCAGTGACGTCGCGCAAACGCGTCCAACGAAGCAAGTCTTTCGTGCGCGGCGCCGTGATCACTTTTGTCGAACGGTCGAAGCGATGCAGCGTCCGCATGTCGATATGATCGAAATGCGCATGCGACAAAAGAATGATGTCGATCTTCGGCAGTTCGTGAGACTCGAGTGCGGGCGCGGTCAATCGTTTCGGGCCGAGTGTTAAACCCGGAAATCGGATTCCGATCCGCGAAAAGAGCGCCGGATCAGTGAGAATTTTAATGCCGAAGAAATTAATAAGGACGGTCGCGTGCCCGAGCCACGCCGCGGTCACGCGTGCGTCATTCCACTCTGCGGGATTGGGTTTCGCGAAGGCGGGAGCAATCGGCCGCCGGCTTTCAATCGTCCACTCGCGCCAAAGATGCGCGATCCAATTTCGACGCGCCGTTTTTTCGCTCACAACAGTCGCAATGAGTTAGTAAATGGAGAGCTACTCGCCCCGGCCAGCGCGGAAATTGTAGGGGAAGCTGCCAGCTTCCCATGGCAACGCCTTCCCTAAAACCAACGCCACATTACTTAATCACGCCGATCTCGGCGCGGCGATTCTTCGCCCAGGCGGATTCGTTGTGCCCCGGATCGGCCGGCATTTCCAAACCGAAGCTGACCGTCTGGATGCGACTGCCATCAACGCCTTGCGAAATAAGATCCTCGCGCACCGCACCAGCGCGCCGGTCCCCCAGCCCACGATTATATTCCGCGGTCCCGCGTTCATCCGTGAAGCCGGCGATGATGATTTGCGCCGAGCCGCCTTTCATGAATTCGGCAATCTGTTGAATTTTTCCCGACTCAGACGAACGAACCGTCTGACTGTCGAAATCGAAATAGATAGGCTGAAATTGTCCGTGTTCGACATTGCCGCCAAAAAACGAACTTCCCTCGCGGCGCTCGGGTAGCGGTGTCCCGGTGACGTAATCACCGGTTGTGCCGGCAGTCTGACCGCCGCCTTTTCTTCCGCAACCGGTCGCTCCACACAAGATCGACAAGAGTAAGATCGACAATAACGCACGCGAGAATTTCATGACATGCGCAGAATAGCGTCGGACAACCTGTGCGCAAGCCGGCCTCATTTGGCCTTCGCGCCGAAGAAACTTTTGAGCGAAGTGAAAAAAGTTCGACCACTCGGCGCTTTACCGGCGCGTGCAACCAGCACCGGACAATTTGCGTGATTCAAAATACTGCGGGTGAGATCGCCCATGATGTAGTGACGCAGCATGCCGCGCGCTTGTGACGAGCCGGTCACGATCAAATCGTAATTCCCTTCGCGCGCTTCTGCGAAAACCTGGGACAGCACGATGCCGTGCCGCACGCGCACTTCCGC
>DMCG01000183.1:2563-6415 GCA_003445855.1 Spartobacteria bacterium
TCCGATCCGGATTCGAGCAGTCGATCGACATCTTCTTCCAGGCGAACCAGGTCGTCATAAATCGCGGGCGGTTCGGCCATGACATGCAGTAACGTAACCGACGCACCGGCGGCGCCGGCGAGTTTTCCGGTCAGTTGCACGGCGTTTTCAATGAATGCTTTGCCACCGGTGCACACGAGGAAACGGTTCAAATGTTCGCATTCTCCGATCGCGACCAGCACGGGCGGGGAAATGGCCTTGATCACTTCGTAGGTTTTTCTTGACCGCCAATACAGTCCGCTTGTTCCCGTCCGCCGCGCCCCGATGACGATGAGATCATAGTTTATTGTCGATGTTTGATGGAGGATTTGGCGGACCGGTTCGCCCGCGCGCACGACCATCTCCGGTGTGATCCCCTGCGCGCGGAGCGATTGTGCCTGCGCCTCGAGCGCTTCACGCAAAGGACTTTCGTCGCGCGGCTTTTCGGCGATGCCGAGAAGCGTCGTTTCCGCCTGGAGCGGACCGGCCAATCGGCCGCCGAGGCGTGTCGCGTTGTCCGCGGCCGACATTCCGTCGCTGCAAATTAGGATTCGCATATGTCGATCTAAAGGTTGTGTCCCGCCACCAGGGTGTAGATCACGATGGCTGCGCCGATCAGTGGCAGCGGCACGAAGGCGAGCCGAATTGTTGGTCCGGCGAAATATTGCGTCGAGATCGCGCCGATCTGCGCGCCAATGGCGGCGCCCGTATTCATAACCAGTGCGATCAAAATATCGACGTTGCCTTTGATTGCATGGCTGAATGTTCCATAGCTGGCCGAGATGATGATCTCAAAAAGGTCCGTCCCGACCGCGAGATGAGTCGGAATTCCGAGCACGTAGACCATCGACGGCATGCGGATGTAGCCGGCGCCGCCGCCGAGGAACCCGCTAAACAATCCGCCGACGAACGAGACCAATATGATCACCCAAAGCGAAATGGTCACACCCGACACGGGCAGCTTGATCATGGGTGGGAAGTTCAGCCGTTGAATGCTGCGCGTGACGTGCTGGAACGCGGATTGGTCCTGTTTTGATTTTGCCCCTTTCACTTTCTCGCGCGGGGACCGCTTGTTTTGCAACAACGTCTTGCCGCTCTCCCAGATCATGAACGTCGAGATGCTGACGTAAACCGCGATGGAGACGATGCTGACAACAAAATTAACGTTCCCGGCGCGCTTCAACGCCTGGATCAATTGCGCGCCGCACTCGGCCCCGCCGATCGTTCCGACCGCCATCAACAAGCCGAGTTTTAGATCGACATTGCCAAGCGCGCGGTGCCGCTTCGCCGCCACGACTGATTTGCCGACGATGTGCGCGAGGTCAGTGCCGACGGCGAAATTCCAATCCATGCCCATGACGCGCAGCGCCGGGCCGGCGATGAAACTTCCGCCCACGCCAAAGAAACCGCCGAGGATGCCGATCAAAAATCCGACGATGGCGAGATAAATCGGGCTGATGTGCGAGTTGGAGATAGGAAAGAACATGTCGATCTTACTCTGTGCGCCCGCGGATAATTCGCAGCAGGAGCGTGGTCACATTTTCCAGCACGACCGCCTGCCCGATGATGAGAAGAATGGCCACGCCGGCGTAGGTGTAGCGGTGATGAATCTCGAGTTGATGCAGCCATCCGCCGAGAAAACGCAGCACCAGGAAAAAATATCCGACCACGAGCACGGCATAAATCGCCAGCTCAACCACAAAAGCTTTCAGCGTTTTGATCGTTTCCGTTTTCATCTCAACCCGCCCCAGATAATTCGCCGCCGCTCTGTCTGGCGGTTGCGCAGGACCACGTCAACGAGCAAATTCCCATTGCGCCTCTGGCGTTTCTTTTTAATATTCCACTTCACCCCTATCGGGATAAACCATGGCAGCCGTTGCAAGCAAATACGCCGAAAACGTAGTGGGGAAATTTTACGTCGATGATCAATGCATCGACTGCGATTTGTGCCGCGAAACCGCCCCCGCCAATTTCAAGCGCAATGATGACGGCGGGCATTCCTACGTTTACAAACAAGCGGAGAGCCCGGAAGAAGAAGCCCTCTGCAAGGAAGCGATGGAAGGTTGCCCGGTCGAAGCAATCGGTAACGACGGCGCCTAATCTTGTAGCGGCGGTCTATGACCGCCGAAATCGATGGCGAAAGAAAAAAAACGGCGCTCACAGAGCGCCGTTACAGCCGTCGCGCTGACCATCGCCGGTTCGGACAGCAGCGCCGGCGCCGGTGTCCAAGCTGATCTGAAAACTTTCAGCGCATTCGGGATTTATGGATTAACCGCCGTCACCTGCGTCGTCGCGGAAACGCCCGGGAAAGTCGTCAAGATCGCTAGCGTTTCCGCCGCAACCGTGCGTGCGCAAATTGAAATGCTTTTTGAAAGCTTTCCGATCGCGGCCATCAAGACTGGTTTGCTTTACTCGGGCGAAATCGTGGCGGTGGTGGCAAGTGCGCTCGCCGAGCGCGCCGCGAGCGGTCAACGCCTTCCCCCGCTCGTAATTGATCCGGTAATGGTCGCCACCAGCGGCGAGCTGCTTTTGCGCGATGACGCGATCACGCATTACGAACAGGAACTTTTTCCGCTCGCCTCGCTCATCACACCGAACATCGACGAAGCAGCCAAGTTAAGCGGCAAATCGATTGCCGATCTGGCCACGATGCAGACTGCCGGAGAAAAACTCGCGAAAAAATATCGGGTGCCCATTTTGCTCAAAGGCGGTCATCTTCGCCGTGGTCATGCGACCGATCTGCTTTTTTACAACGGACGCATCACGAAATTTACCGCACCGTTTACGCGGGGCATTCGGACACACGGAACCGGCTGCACTTATTCCGCCGCCATCGCGGCAGGCCTGGCGCGCGGTTTATCGCTGGAACGGGCAGTCCGCTCCGCAAAAAAATTCGTAAGCGCGACAATCGCACGGCATCTGAAATGGCAAACTTCTGCCGGCACAAGCATCTACGCGCTCAATCATTTGCCTAAAGAGTCGCGCGGCTGATTTTCCGTATCGCTCTTGTCGATCTTGCGTTTGGATCGACTGCCTTTTGTGCGCTTTTCCCAACGGCGCGACTTCATCGCTTCTTCGGCCGCGGCTGTCTCCGCCTCTTTTTTGCTGTTTCCTCGCCCCTGTCCGAGTGGCATTCCCTCCCACAATACGTCGACCACGAACGTTTTTGCATGTTCGGGACCGCTTTGCGAAACCAACTCGTAGACCGGGATGTTCGATGAAATGCTTTGCAGTAATTCCTGCAGATTGCCCTTGGGATTGAAGTCGACCGGCTCCTCGGCGAGTTGCTCGAGATCGGGCTGCGCCTGCGCGAGAATGAATTTTCGCGCGTTCTCCAAATTCCCATCGAGATAAATAGCGCCGATCAGCGCCTCGAAAGCATCGGCTAATGTCGATGTTCGCGCGCGGCCTCCGCTCGCTTCTTCCCCGCGGCCCATCAACAAATAACGGCCCAGGTCCAGGGCAGCCGCATGCGCCTTCAATGCGCCACGCGAAACGAGTCTCGAGCGCAACTTCGTAAGCTGGCCTTCCGGCTCGCCACTGAAATGTCGAAAAAGATATTCGGTGATGACGAGCTGAAGAATGGCGTCGCCCAAAAATTCCAGGCGCTGATTATTAAAATGATGTTGCTGCGTCTCGTGGCCGAGACTGGGATGAGTGAGCGCCTCCGCCAGCAGCAGCGAATTCCGGAACTTATAGCCGATGCGTTCTTCGAGCGGGTGCACGTTAGCGCTTTTGATAAATCGCCAGCGCAGCGACGAGATCGAGCGCGCGTTGCAAAACCGGATCGCGCGCCGGCTGCTTCTCCCGGCCGCGGTTGCGACGCTGCGCTTC
>DMCG01000183.1:6739-6938 GCA_003445855.1 Spartobacteria bacterium
GCGCCATCCCTTTTTCGGCGCTCAACTGAAAGATTTGTCGCTTCTCCGAGACGGACATCTCGACTGGCAAATCGGGTTTTACTCCATCGGGAAACAGCGACTGGCCTTCCGGCAAAACCGCTTCCGCCACCGCCACGCGCAAAACTTTTCCGCTCGGCAGCGGCAGGTCGGAATATTCCACGGCCCGGCCAGCGCTAGG
>DMCG01000103.1:0-719 GCA_003445855.1 Spartobacteria bacterium
CTCCGCTCGGAATGACATTCTGTAGGGGAAGCGGTTCGCTTCCCATGGGACGCTAGTAGCGTCCCCTACAGTTTAAGCTTTGTACCGGTCAAACGCTCAAACGCCTCAACGTACTTCGCCGACGTTTTCTCAATCACGTCGCCGGGCAATTTCGGCCCTGGCGAAGTTTTGTCCCAATCGAGCGTCTCGAGATAATCGCGCACGAATTGTTTGTCGAAACTGGGCGGACTTTGCCCGACCACATATTGATCTTTCGGCCAGAAACGGGACGAATCCGGCGTAAGACATTCGTCGATCAAGAGTAACTCGCTGTCGATCGTTCCAAATTCGAATTTTGTGTCGGCAACAATGATGCCGCGCTGCGCCGCATGATCGCGCCCCGAGGAATAAATTTTTAAACTCAAATGCCCCGCGCGCTCGGCGATTTCATTTCCTAACATTCGCCGGCACTCGTTCATGTCGATGTTGAGATCGTGGCCGGTATCGCTCTTTGTCGCCGGCGTGAAGATCGGTTCCGGCAATTGCGACGCGAGTTTCAGCCCAGCGGGCAATTTTTCTCCGCAAACGCTTTGCGATTCCTGATACTCTTTCCAGCCGGAGCCGGCGAGATAACCGCGCACCACGCATTCCACCGGCAACGGTTTCGTTTTGCGCACAATCATCGAGCGGCCAGCAAGCTGTATGCGGAATGGCTGCAAATTTTTCGGAAACTCATCGAA
>DMCG01000103.1:1080-5761 GCA_003445855.1 Spartobacteria bacterium
GAACCAAAACGCGGAAAGTTGATTCAAGACCGCGCCTTTCTGTGGAATTGGATCGGGTAGAATCACGTCAAACGCCGAAATGCGATCGGTTGCGACAAAGAGCAGCGTGTCACCCAGATCGAAAACCTCGCGGACTTTTCCGCTGCGGAGTTTTGTTATTCCGGGAAGATCGACAAATGATTGTGGCGACGTTTGCATCTAGGATTGTTGCTTATGGCCGGACTTGTAGTCAAACCGCGTGCCCAGATTTTGCATGGACACGATTGGGTCTTTTCCAGCGAGGTGCTGAAGATTTTTGGCAATCCGGCCGATGGCGACGTGATTTCGCTCAAGGACGGCAAAGATCATTTGATCGGCAGCGCGATTTATAATTCGAAATCACAAATCGTCGCGCGCCGTTTTTCGCGGCAACGACAGGACCTCGATCTCGATTTTTTTAAGCGCCGCATCGCGCAAGCGGCGGATTACCGCGTCCGGCGCGAGGTCGATCCAAAACTTTGCCGCGTGGTTTGGAGCGAAAGCGACGGATTGCCCGGCGTTATCATCGATCGCTATGGCGAACATTTTATTCTGCAGACGCTGACACTGGCGATGGACATGCGGAAAGACTTGATCACGAATGCGATTGTCGATCTTTTCGGCGCAGTCACCATCATCGAGCGAAACGACGCGCCGGTCCGTCGCGCGGAAGGTTTGGACTTGCGAAAAGGTATTTTGCACGGCAGCGCTGCCACCGAGATCAAAATCGACATAGACGGCTTGAAGTTCGATGTCGATCTTTTGAACGCGCAGAAGACAGGTCTTTATCTTGACCAGCTGCCGAACTATCGAGTGGTTGCCCAGCATGCGGCCGGACGCCGTGTGCTCGATTGCTTTGCAAATGAAGGCGCGTTCGCGCTTTCGTGCGCGCGCGCCGGAGCGGCCGATGTTGCCGCTGTGGAAGAAAGCGGCGCCAGCGTTTTAGCCGGAAAACGCCATACGGCCCAAAACGGATTAAGAATGCGCTGGATGGAGGAGGATGTTTTTCAATTCCTGCGTGCCGCTGAAAAAGCGCAAGCGCAGTACGACTTGATCGTTCTCGATCCGCCATCGTTTACGAAAACGAAGGGCGGCTTGCGCGATGCCTTGCGCGGTTATCGCGAGCTGCACCTGCGCGCCTTCAAACTTTTATCGAAAGACGGTTTGCTCGCGACGTTTTCGTGCTCGCATCACGTGAGCGAGGGAGCATTTGCGCAAACCATCGTGGACGCACTTGTCGACGCAAGGCGGTCGGCGAGAAAACTCCGGCGGTTCGAACAGGCGCCCGATCACCCCGTGCTCCCCACATTGCCCGAGACCGAATATTTCAAGGGCCTGTTGCTCGAAATGATGCCGGGGCGGTAGCTTTCCGTTTTGTAGGGGAAGCCGTTGGCTTCCCGTGGGACGACAGCGTCGTCCCCTACAGAATCGCCGAGATCTGAAAGCGCCTTTGATCGCAAAAAAATTTCCTTCTGGAAAAACCTGGAATTTTGAACGCTCCTCATTAATGTGGCGTCAGCGGCGAGCCTGCGTAACCGAGCCAGGGCGAGCCAACTACGCAACCGGATTGTCATGGCAGAAAAAATTCGACCGCTCGAACAAATGCTGGAATTGAGCGAAGAAGAGTCGCTCTCCCCCGAACATCTTGATTTGCAAGTGCAAAAAGCGCAGGAGCAATTGCTCCAACTCAAGCGCCAGCAGGAACAAATTGAAAAGCAAAAACGGGAACTCGAAGAACTGAGTCGCCGGCAGGAGGAACTGGAACGGGGGCGCGCGGAAATTACCGATAAGCTGACGCGCTCGCTCGTCGTGCTCGAGCGGGAAGCCTACGACACGCAAAAAAGGGTCGAGCAACTCCGCGCGATGCGCGAAAGTTTTGGGCAGCATCTGAAATTGATCGAAGCGATCGATCCGAAGAGCTGGAATCCGGCGGAATTGCACAAGGAGCTGAGCCGGGCGCTGAGCGCGGTAGACGACGCGCGCGCGGAATTCAGCCAGCAACGCAGCCGGCTGCAAGCGACCGGCGATAGCGCGGGCGATGCTCCGTTGCCCGAAGTTGCGCCGAACCTTGCGGAACTCAACGGTGGCCGCTCACTTTTTCAATGGCTGCAATTTGGCTTCGTGCTCAGTTTGCCCCTGATCATTTTCGGTTTTATCGCGCTTTTTCTTTTTTTCTGGATGGCTGCGTCCACCCGGTGATGCTTCATGCTTCGTCGCTCGCCTAGATTGGCCACGCCGTTGGATCGAAGACAAGAAGAACTGGCCCACCGGGAATCGGACCTGCGGGACAAGGTTGAAAAACTCGAGCGCATGATCGCGGATGCGCCGCGGGTCGCCGAGGAGACTTCGCGGCGGCAGCGAGAAGAATTGCTCATGCGAGCCAACGCGGGCGGCAGCCGGCTCGATGTTTCGGTCGCTTTGCAGGACAAACGTTACGGCGACGATGATCGGAGGACGCAACCGCGCGGTTCACTTCGCAAGGCGCGGCGCGAAGGCCGGATCGTATTTGTCGTTCTCGCAATCGCGCTCGCCATCGCGGTTGTTTGGTTGATGAGTCACTTGCATTTTTGATCGACAATCGATGGCTGAAACTTCCGATCTCGATGTTGCCTACGTCGCGAAACTCGCGCGGTTGAATCTGACCGGCGAAGAAACGCGCTTGTTTCAGAAACAACTGAGCGATGTTTTAAAATACGCCGCGAAATTGCGCGAAGTGGACGTGAGCCACGTGGAAGCGACCGCGCATGCCATTCCCGTGTTCAATGTTTTTCGCGAAGATGAGCCGCGCGATTGGTTCACGGCCGAGCAAGCGCTGAGCAACGCCCCGCACAAGGCGAACAATCTCTTTATCGTCACGAAAGTGGTCGAATGAGCCGGCCAGCCTTGCCGGCGCTCAATATCGCCGACTTGCAATCTCTGTTGCGCCGTCGCGAAATTTCGCCGAGAAATGTGCTCGATGCGCTGCAAGCGCGCATTGAAGATGTCGATCCAAAAGTCGACGCTTATCTCTCGATCGATTTCGAGGCGGCGGCCAGGGAGGCGGAAAAAGTAGATGTCGATCTTCCGCTCGGCGGCGTGCCGATTGCGATCAAGGACATCATCAACGTGGCAGGACAACCGTGCACCTGCGCCTCGAAAATTTTGCGCAGCTATCGCGCGCCTTACGATGCAACGGTGATTCGAAAATTACGAGCGGCGGGCGCGATTCCGTTCGGCAAAACAAACATGGACGAGTTTGCGATGGGTTCTTCCACGGAAAACTCGAGCGTTAAACTGACTCGCAACCCGTGGGATTTGTCGCGCGTGCCGGGCGGATCGAGCGGCGGCTCGGCCGCCGCCGTCGCAGCCGATGCTGCGTTCGGCGGTCTTGGCACTGACACAGGCGGTTCGATCCGGCAACCGGCCGCTCTCTCCGGCGTTGTCGGAGTTAAACCCACTTACGGACGGGTCTCGCGCTTCGGCCTGGTCGCGTTTGCTTCGTCGCTCGATCAGGTGGGACCACTCACAAAAACCGTGCGCGACGCCGCGCTAATCATGAACGCGATCGCCGGTCACGACGCCTACGACACAACTTGTCTCAACGAGCCGGTGCCCGATTACACCGCCGCGCTCGGTCGCGATTTGCGCGGCATGCGATTGGGCTTGCCAAAAGAATACATGATCGAAGGAATCGATCCGCAAGTGAAAGCGGCGGTGGATGCAGCAATTGCGCAATTGCAAACGCTGGGCGCGGAGATTGTCGATGTTAGCTTGCCGCACACCGATTACGGCATCGCCGTTTATTATTTTCTCGCGACGGCAGAAGCATCGGCGAACCTTGCGCGCTTCGACGGCGTGCGTTACGGCCATCGTGCCGAAAATCCGCGAGACCTGCTCGATCATTACGGGCGCACGCGCGA
The DNA here is from genome assembly GCA_003445855.1 of Spartobacteria bacterium. Lineage (GTDB taxonomy): Bacteria > Verrucomicrobiota > Verrucomicrobiia > Chthoniobacterales > UBA10450 > UBA10450. The sequence goes on from DMCG01000103.1 coordinate 4,998, forward strand.
GGAAGGTTTCGGCGCGGAAGTGAAACGCCGAATCATCCTCGGCACTTACGCTTTGAGCTCGGGCTACTACGACGCCTACTACCTGCGCGCGCAAAAAGTGCGCGAATTGATCCGGCAGGATTTCGCGAAAGCTTTCGAGAAAGTGGACGCGATCGTTTCTCCGACTTCGCCGGTGCCGGCCTTCAAACTGGGCGAGCGCACCGCCGATCCCTTGCAAATGTATCTCGCAGACATTTTCACAAACACCGCGAATCTGGCCGGAATTTGCGGAATCAGTTTGCCCTGCGGCTTTGCCGACGTGGACGGCAATCGGCTGCCGATCGGTTTGCAGTTGTTAGGCAAAGCACTCGACGAAGCGCGCATTCTGCAAATCGCGCATGCCTACGAACAAAGCACTGACTGGCACAAAGCGCGTCCGCCACTCTAACGTCCCACTGAACACCACGTCAAAAGTGACGACGAGCGAACTCGCGGCCCGATCCACTTTTTAAATATTTCTCGAACGCGCGGGCCTTCGTTTCAGATCTGAGTCCGATAGCCGTTTCGATTTTCCACGGTCTGTGCTTTGCAGTATGCAAGCAACTGCCCCGGTTGTGCTCTTGCAAGCGCCCGGACAGATCGCGCGTGACGCCTGTGTAATCGACTGAGGGGATCGGTCTCGCTGACCAGGGACGTAAACGTAAAAGAAGCGCGTCATAAACTTCGCCTGCCAAGCCGTAGTCTTGGAGCGTCCGACGAAAAGCGCAATTAAAGCGGCCCGCCTA
>DMCG01000158.1 GCA_003445855.1 Spartobacteria bacterium
CTACAATTTGACGCACTGTAGGGGAAGCCGTTGGCTTCCCTTATTACAATTCCGATGTCCGCAGCGGACTCTCGCCAACTGGCGGATGTTCAGCATCTCGCGATGCGCGATTCAATCCGCGCGAAATCAATTCGCCAAAATCCGCGACGTGTTCGGCGATGATTGCTTCCGCCGCCGCAATTTGTTGTCGGCGCAGGGCGAGCGATTGCTGCGCGACCGATTGCAATGAATCGATGTCGTAAAGATAAACGCCATCCATTTCGTTGACGCTTGGATCGACATCCCGCGGCACTGCGATGTCGATGATGAAAAGCGGACGGTCGATCCGATTGCGCAACATCGGCGCGAGATTTTCCCGTGTGAGCAAGGGCGCGTCGGACGATGTCGATGTAATCAGGATGTCGATCTCGCGGCATTGCTCCGGCCATTCATCGAAGCCAATGGCGCGACCGCCCACGAGTCCCGCCAGTTCCCGCGCGCGATCCAGCGAGCGATTGCTCACCCGAAGATCCGTAACACCCCGCGAGACAAGCGCGCGCGACGTGCGTTCGCTCGTCTCGCCCGCGCCGAGGACGAGAACCTTGCGTTCAGCCAGGTCACCAAAGATTTTCTCGGCAAGATCGACAGCCACCGAGCCGACCGAGACTGAACCGCGCGTGATTTCAGTGTGAGTCCGGACCTGTTTCGCGACGCGGAACGCGCGTTGAAACAAGCGATGCAGACACGGACCCGCCGCGCCGGACGCGCGCGCGGATTCATACGCTTTCTTCGCCTGGCCCAGAATTTCGGTTTCGCCAACCACCATCGAGTCAAGGCCAGACGCAACACGGAAAAGATGCTGCACGCATTCGGCATCTTCGTGCCGATAGAACGCCGGGACATCTTCCGAGCTGTAGCGGCGGTCGGCGCCTGTCCTGAGCGCAGCCGAAGGAACCGCCGGAATATTGATTGATTCGCCTCCCGGCTCGTCAACCCTGTCGGGCTGACCCGTCCACGTCGCTCGGCTCCCGCCGGCTCCGTTGTCTATCTTGCGCGCGAGACAGCGCGCGATCTCCTCCGTCGGCACTCGCGCCGGCGCGGCGCCGTACACTTCCACTCGATTACACGTTGTGAGCAACAACGCTTCCGCGCATCCGGAATCGCGCAGGACACAGTCGGTCTCGGCATGACCGGAGAAACGTTCGCGCGTCTCCACGTTCGCGGTGTGATGGCTCAGGCCGACGCAGAAAAGATTCATGGCAGCGAATGCATCTGGGCGGTGAAAGTGATCCCCCAGAGAAGTGTGAGTGCCGCGCTAAATCCGATGATGCAAAGCGCGGCTATGCGTTTCGGTGCAAGCCGGCGAAGATGTCTGCCTTGCAAAATCGCAGCGTAAAGCAACCAGACGCCGATCGCGCAAACCACTTGCACGCGCGGCAACGGTTGCCCGACAAAAAAACCGCTCAGCAGCCCGACCGTGTAAAGCGCAAATCCCCACCAAAGCAGTCGCGTGATCGCCGCGAAGAGATCGCTCAGCGGCGGCAAATGATAAAAAATGGTATGCAACTGATGGGTCTTGAGCTGGCGCTCCTGCACGAGATACATCACGCCCGCGATGCAAGCGAGCGCGAACGCGCCGTACGCAATCAGCGAAAACGAGGCGTGAAATTCCAGCCACGGATTCGCCGGCAACCGCGCCGGGTGGAAATTGTCGATCTTGGCCAGCAAAGCAAATGTTTGAATGACAAAAACAAGCGGCGCCGTGAACGCGCCCATCAGCGAAAGCCGATAGGCCGGCCCGATCAACATGTAAATCAGCGCGATCGACCAGGCGAGGAAAATGAAAACCTCAAACAAGTTCGTGATCGGGCATCGGCCAAGCGCATGACCGCGGACCGACAGGAACGCCGTCTGAAAAATAAATCCGAGCCCGATCGCCAGAAAATTAAATCGCCCGGCGTGAAAATTCTTCGCGCGCAACAGAACCGCCGTCCGCACGACTGCCGCGAGAAAACAAATTGTCGAAATGATGAGAAGATGTCGATCCATCGCGAGTAACGACTCTAAGATCACGCGCCGAGCTTGGCAATCCTGCGCGGCGCATCGGCGCATTAGACGTTGGACCCATTCGACTTCGCTCCGCTTCGCTCAGGGCAGGCTGTTGAGCGCCTGCCGCGCCGTAGCCCCGCGACTGCGGGGCGAAGGCGGGTTGGACGTTTTCTGAGTGCTGATCGTGAATCTCGCTTTGTGCTCGTCATTTAAGCCCAGACCGGGCAATCATCCCCCGATCATGAATATCAAACGTCTGCTTCTCGCTATCGCCGTTGCATTCATTGTCATCTTTGTCACCGACTTTCTCATCCATGGCATCTGGATGATGCCCGATTACCGGGCCACGCAACAACTCTGGCGCAGCGATCCGGAAATGAACGCCCGCATCGGTTGGATGTTTACCGCGCAATTGCTCTGGGCAATCACCTTCGTCCTGCTTTGGACTCGCTGGGCCGACACCGCGCATCTCAGCTGCGCCGTGGGCTACGGTTTGCTCATGGGCCTCTTCTCAGGAGTCTGGGCCATCGTCATGTACGTCGTCGTGCCCATGCCCTGTGAAATCGCCGCCAAATGGTTCTTCGCCGGCATCGTGCAATCCATCCTCGTCGGCCTCGTCACCTTCTACGTTTACAAACCGAAACCGCAGCCCGTGACAATGTAGCCGCGGTCTGCATCAGTCGCGGATACAGAACGTGCCGAACTAGCGCTGCAATTTCGAGCGCCGGAAGGTCCCTTTCAATTGGGAGATCACCTTCTTGTTGCAGGCATGAAATAAAAATTGGGGAGCAAACATCTTCTTCCGCAAGTCCAGGTCGAACTGCGATGTCAGAAATGCCAGCAGTTCAAAACCTTTTTCGTCGTGAATCTCACCTACAATCCATTTGCAGCTGGCCAATAAGCTCTGTGGAAGTGCAGTCAGGATATCGTACTCCGCGCCTTCGCAGTCGATTTTGATCAGGTCTACTTTCTCGATTCCCAGTTCTGGCAAAGTCGTGGCGACATTTCTTACTTCGCAACTCACCACCGGCACGTTCTTATCCAACCGGTCGGGCTGACCTGTGCTAAACACACTGAAGTCAGTCCCTTTAAATGGAATTTCCAACTTCTTGTCCGAATGACTCAGACCAAAGTTAAAAATGGAGACCAAAGGTATGCGCGAGACATTCGACTCCAGAATGCGAAAAGTTTCCGGGTGCGGTTCAAACCCGTAAATCCTGGCTGATGGGAACAGACGATGGAAATGGATGATGCTGCCCCCGATGTTGCTGCCAACATCGACAATCACCTGCGGCTGGAGAGAAGCTGGCAGGTAATATTCCGACTTGATCAGTGTGTCATAGATCATGGCGCCGTCCGACGTCCCCGGCCGGTAATATATTTTCTGCCCGCGCCATTTGAACGTCGCCAAAGAACTGGCTTGCCGTTGCATCAGCGTATTTCGGCTGAAACGCCACGATCTCGATCGTGCCAGCAGCTTTAAGCTATAGCGAAGTCGATGTAGCATTTTCTGGTTGGCGTTGGCTCTGGGAGGCGCAAGTGGCAGCAAGCTTCGGCCCGCTAGCTAAGATCGATATCGGCGAAACTGATCTCTGACAACTGTCCTCTGATCTCTGAAATGGCTGCATCGCCCTTCATACAATCTTTAGCGTTAGAATCCGACGAAGAGTGAGGCCATGCGCTGCCGTGTTTTGGCATCGGGCAGCCGGCCAACTCCTGCCGCCATGTTATCTTCGAGGTGTTGCGGATTATTTGTGGCAGGGATCACGCAAGTGACCGCCGGGTGAGCCACAATCCACTTCAACAAAAATTGAGCCCAGGAGTGGCAATCGAATTCAGCAGTCCACGCCGGCAGGGGTTTTGCGGCAATACTTCGAAGCACACCGCCACCGCCAAAAGGACGATTAATGATGACCGCCATGCGAAGTTCCTGGGCGAGCGGCAAGATGCGCTGAGCCGCACCTCGATCCACCAGCGAATAATTGATCTG